>CANHZI010000274.1 GCA_947464955.1 Oxalobacteraceae bacterium | reverse complement strand
ACTTAGGCAGTCATGATGTGCAATTGCTTACGGATTTTTGCTGCCAAATTATCGTACTGCGCACCCAACATTTTATGCAGTTCTTCATCGCTGACATAATCAATCGACTTGCGATAAGCAGCTTTGATCTCTTGCCCTTCTATCCAACGAGCTTCGACTCCCGCCAGATCATTGACGATGCGAGCCTTGGCCTCAGGATGCTGTAGCTTATAGTCAGCCACGGCTTCTTGGTGGACATTAATCAACTCTGCGACACTAACATTTTTAGGCAACTTGCGTAGGATTACGCGATCACCATAACTAAAAGGTGAAATGCTCTCAGGCTGTGTTGAGATCAGGGTGCCGTCGTCAAATGTAGTGACACATTCCACCATCGCATGGGCTTTCCACTTACCCATTACAACTAGAATCATCACCGCCACAAGGCCAGGCCATTTGTGCTTCATTTTGAAACTCGCCATACCGATTTCACCACTCTCATCTCGGTAAAAGCGCAGCAGCACGTGCTGACCCAACATGTTGAACATACCCATCGCCTCGGCATCACAAATCTTTTGCATTCCTGCTTTGAGTGCTGCCTTCTCTGTTTTGTTGGCATGCTGGCGTTGATACGCTGGGTAGTCCTTCGCATCTACTTCCGCCAGCTCAGGGTGGGGTTCATTGACCAAGTTCAATATTTGTCGTGCCAAGTTCATGGCGCGCATGGTATCGGGGTCGTCGCTAATGTTGGCAGCTAATGCATCTGACACACTTGCGCCACGGCGTATGGCATCGGCTGCACCGGCGATCGCTTGTGCTGCAATATCGTCGGACAAGCTGCGATCCTTTCCGCTCTCATCCAATCCACTCAATAGCATGTTAGCGAAGTGCTCGCGTTCACCGGCACCATTGTTTTCCGACATCGCACGGCGCTCGATGAAGTAGTCACGCAATGGTGCATCTTCCGGCATTTTGGCGAGAGCGTCATCATAAATGGCCAAGGCTTCATCGAATTGGCCAAGATCATGCAAGGTGGTTGCCAATTTGAGCGCGTGACCTGGTTGCTGCGACAAACTCCATGCGATACGGTAATCCGCGGCCGCTGCTTGCAGACGATCTTTCAAGTAACAGATACCGCTATAGGTACGCACGACTGTGTCGGGCAATTCCGCATTCGCGTCTTCTTCATTAATATTCGCAAAGGAATTGGCTCGAGCATGACCCGCGCGAGCTAGGTAGTAATCTGCTTGTTTGGGTGCTGCCTTAATGGCTTGATCAAGCAATTGCGCGGCTTCACGTTCGCGTTCCTCCGACAGCAAAGCATTCACTTCATCGCTCGATTCAATCTGACGTAAATGATTTGAAAGTAAAAAACTAGCGTGTGCGTGTTCAGGCTCTTTGGCTAAAATCAAGCGCAGATCGGCTTCATTTCTAACATCGAGTTCCGTTTGTCGCTGTGCTCTACGCGCTCTCACCTCTTGTACGGCGGCAGGCAGATTGCCCTCATCCGCTTCGTCTTCGCCTTCAATCAAAGGCAATTCTTTTTCCATATACCAGTCGCTGTACTCCACACGCATCAAGCGTGCAGGTAAATGGTCTGGCAATTTTTGAATGACGATTTCTAAAGCGTCGGGTAGATCGATATAGCGCTCAAGCTTTTCGAGACAATTCGCACGATGCCAACGCAAAGCGGCAGAATTCGGGAATTCTTGCAGAAGTTGCTCTATGTGGTTCAGAGCTTGGTCATATTGTTTAGAGTTAAAAGCGCGTTTGAATTCATCGAATGCTGGATGTTGCATTTCTTATGTCCTGTCTGCAGTTGCACTAAATTTTCCATCCAATCTGAGTTGAATGAAAAAAGCCGAGCAAGAACGCTAACAGAAAAGAAAATGGTCGGCAATCAAAAGCCGACCAAGGGTAGATGGTGATCTGTCTTCGAGAAGAAAGCTGTTGCTTTAGCACGATAGCGAAGACTTTTGTCTGTTCGCTGAAATGCCGCCCTTACCTTCAAGCCTCGGCTGCAATCACCTGAGACGCTGCATTAATCACCGCTGCAATACGACCTACATCGCGCAACTGCACCGTGCTCATGCCTTCTTTCTTCAACAAATCAAAGTGCGATTTGACGCAGAAATGGCACTTACCAACAATCGATGCCGCTAAGGCATACATTTCAAAACGACGCTTATCAACACCACCATTGGTCGCATAAGCATTCATACGCAATTGCGCACCCTGGGTTTTCAGATCTTCGTCATCTGCCATTTCAACAAATGGATACCAGACGTTGTTCATTCCCATCAAAGCTGCCGCTGTCATCGCTGCCTGAATTTCTTCTGGAGAGATATTGCCGGAGTTCTTAATCAGATCAACGATCACTTTACTCTTCGCTGCAAACGCCGCTGCCAAGGCTACACCTACGGCATCATTTCCTTCGAGACTGGAACGAGCAATCGTGCTATCCACGTTCAAACGGATGTCTTTAGCATAGTCAGGAATGCTATTTTTAATTGAAGTAAGAAATTCCATAGTTTTCACCTATTAAAAAGTGGTTTTAAAACCCGCCGAAGCGGGTTGATTCTACTGCGTGCAAGGGCATAAACCAATGATTGGTTTGCCGTAATTGCGATTAGAAATTCACATTTCCGGGATGCAGTGCAAGGCGCGCACCGGAGCAATATGTCAATATTGCGAGGATTCGCAACGCTGCAATGCGCCCGGAAATTGAATTTATAACGCAATTACAAAGTGGCGCCGCCCACTGTACGGTTGCATGGGCAGAGCTCATCCGTTTGCAAGCCATCCAAAATACGCAAGATTTCAGTTGGGTTACGGCCTACGTTCAAGTTATTTACAGAAACGTGCTGAATAACATTGTCTGGATCGACGATGAAAGTTGCGCGCAGAGCTACGCCAGCGTTGACATCACGAACGCCCAACATGTCTACCAAAGAACCTGTTGCGTCACCAAATGCATAGTGATTCAACTTATCCAAATCTTTGTGTTCACGGCGCCATGCCAATT
>CANHZI010000273.1 GCA_947464955.1 Oxalobacteraceae bacterium | reverse complement strand
TGCATAAAGGCTCGCGCCTTTGCTGCCAAAACCAAGGCTTGCCCAGCGCGCGGACCAGCGCCCCAACCCACCTGCTGGCGTACACGCTCCACCTGCGTTTCCTGTGGTCGCGTGGCGCGAATCAGGCGTGTCGCGTAACGCAAAAGATGGTCACCGATTTCGATCTCGCGCACTAATTTCTGCAAACGCACAAGGCTCCCCACATCCATCGCCGCCGTCGCCTCGCCGATACCGGCATTGGTCGTGCGGGAAACCATGGCGATTTCTTCTTCCTCGTTGGGATAGCCCACGTCAATTCTCAACAAAAATCGATCAAGCTGTGCCTCGGGCAGAGGATAGGTTCCTGCTTGCTCAATCGGGTTTTGGGTCGCCAACACAAAGAAAGGTTGCGGTAAACGATGTGTTTGGCCAGCAAAGGTAACAGAACGTTCTTGCATCGCTTCCAGTAAAGCCGATTGCGTTTTAGGCGGCGCGCGATTGATCTCATCGGCCAACAAGACTTGCGTAAAAACAGGGCCAGGTTGAAAACGGAATACGCGCTGGCGCGTCGTCGTATCTTCTTCCAAAATCTCGGTGCCAACGATATCGGACGGCATGAGATCTGGTGTGAACTGCACCCGGCGAAATTGCAAATCAGTCGCCTGCGCCAAGGATTTCACCAGCAGTGTTTTACCCAAACCAGGGACACCTTCTAACAGCGCATGTCCACCACCGATCAAGCAGATCACCAAGGAGTCGATCACGTCTTTTTGACCGACGATCACTTGCGACATACTTGCCGTCAAGCCAGTTAATTTTTGACCGAGATCGGCAATTTCTTGTTCGTTCCAACTCGCTTGCACTTTAGGCTCCTAATGCATACTGAATTATATTGACGGCGAAACGGGTGTTATCGACCGCCAAAAATCGTTTATTGCGGAAATCATAGTCCCACTCGCAGCCATAGTCTTTATTGCTGTAGAGGACACGAATACGTCCATCGATCTCGATGGCTTTCAAATAGTCATGAACGAGATCATCGCCCCAACCGTTTAACTCGACACTAGTGTTCGGAGGCCCATCAAACTTAAAGAAGCAAGAATAAATCGGATGAGTATTGGGAATTTTTTTAAGTGCTTTGATACCAAAGATCTTGATCATCTCGGCTTCAAACGATTTTGCAAACAAACCATCGATATCATGATTGCAGTCGTCCACAAATAAGAATCCCCCCCCCTTCACATAACGCTCAAGATTCTTGCGCTCGAGTGCATTGAACTGCACCAGTTTGTGTCCGGCTAGGTAGCAAAAAGGCGCTTCCAGCATTTTAGGGTCGGACAAAGGGATCACTCGTTCGACGGTATCCACACGCAAAGTAGTGTACTCAACCAAGGAGTTGAGCACATTACTGGGCATACGAATATCCACATCCCAGTCACCTGAGTCGTACATTAAACGCGTGAAGTAGAAATCGTATCGGCTCATCTTTGCTTCGCTATGGCATATGCAGCAGACGCGCAAAGACTGCGCGTCTGCGCTTGAGGATTACACCGCGTCCGAAAGAGAAGTAAAGTTAAAGTCGCGCAGCTTCATCGCTGGCACGACTGACTTACGTCCATCTCCGAACACCTGAGTTTTGCCGAGATCTTCAATATTATTCAGCATCGTTACTGGACTTTCGTTGAAACGGAAATTCTTGACCGGATGTTTTACCTTACCGTTCTCAATATAGAAAGTGCCATCACGCGTTAAGCCAGTGACCAATAAAGATTGCGGATCGACAGAGCGGATATACCAAGTACGCGTGACCAAAATGCC
Source organism: Oxalobacteraceae bacterium (assembly GCA_947464955.1). Classification (GTDB taxonomy): domain Bacteria; phylum Pseudomonadota; class Gammaproteobacteria; order Burkholderiales; family Burkholderiaceae_D; genus Undibacterium. The sequence continues at coordinate 1,242 of CANHZI010000273.1, read as the reverse complement.
CTTCTTGGTCGATGCAATCAATTCTTCGGTCGACTTCTCGCCGCCGGACATAATGGTATTACCAGCACGACCACGAGCGGCTACACCTTGCTTCTTGGCCCAGAAATTCGAATACTGCAAGGATTCGATTTTGCCGTTCTTCACCAATGACATTTTTTCACGTGGCAACATAGAGCCGGAATCCCAAGGCGAAACTGGCGCATTTTTATCCCATGGATCTGTCCAAATATTGACTTGCTCATCAAACATCTTTTCGCCGAGACGATTACCGCCACCTTTTTTCGACAAGAAGCTACGCCCCTCATCAGCAGAGCGCGCATCAAACGCATTAAACATAAAGTTCAAAATATCTGAGGATGCCGCTGGCTCTAAAACAACGGTATATCGACCTGGTTCTAAAGCTTTAGCATCGACCGAACGCAAGGCCTTTTCAATTGCCACTTCAGAGGCTTCGCGCGGATCAAACAAACGCACATCATTCGCTGAACGTGTAACCCAACCTGAACCGCGACCATCTTCAGTCCGCGCAGTGCAGCTAAAACTCAGATTCGTCGACTCTTGATAACCAAATACGCCATTCGAATTCGCAATCACTTCAAAGCCGACGGTGTCGAGAAAAAATCCCGCCGTAATCAATTTATTCTTTTTCGCCAAACTAATGCTTTGCGCTGCAACTTCAGCACGATACTCAGGATCGATCGCTGCGGTTTCTTTGAAGTAGGTTTGTGACGCTTTAAATTCTTGCTTACCAACCGCTGGCATAAACTCTGGGTTTTCAGGTGCCAGACGCGCGATATCTTCCGCACGACGCACGGCGCGTTCCAATGATTTGTCATCAAATTCATTGATCGTTGCAGTACCTTGGCGTTTGCCAAAGGCGACGCTGACTGACAATTGCGTATCTTGATTCAAACCCGCCGTTGACACGCTGTTTTGCGCAGTACGGATATTGCCCGCACGCGTGCCTTGAATCGCAACACGGCACTCATCTGCACGCGACAAGGCCATCACACGGTCACAGATACGTTTTGCTTCTTCTTGACTCATTTGTTTCATTTCATTTTCCTTCTCATTTTTTCTTAGGAAAAACTCATATTCGCTAGGATTAACTTACACCAATCCATTAGCCTATCTTGCGAGCAGTGTTAATCACGTTGATGCCATTAAAGCGTTCCGTGCTTGAACCATGCGGCACCGCGCTCACTTGACTTGGCTGGCCTTTACCGTCGAAGAATGAGCCGC
>CANHZI010000272.1 GCA_947464955.1 Oxalobacteraceae bacterium | reverse complement strand
GCATATTCAGATCTGCTTCCGTCTTGATGTCCTTGGCAAGCTCTTTTGCCAAAGCTTTCAGTTTTTCTCTATCCATTAAAATGTCCATCGGTAATTCCTCGCTCGAGAGGTTAATAGACCGTGGACATTTACACAAATTTATTTACAGGCTCCAAGACCTAGCTGATGCGCGAGGCACTCAAAGCGATTCCCGCATCACTCGCTTGACAAAATCAAGCGAAGAAACGATGCCCACTAACGTCTTCTTATCAGTCACTATCACATGGTGAATGTTCTTCGATATCATCAATTGTGCGACCATGCTAGTTGCCATGTTAGAGCTGACTTGGAGTGGTTTGTAGGAACAAATTTCCCATGCATGCACCAGTTTTGCATCGCGTTTTTCAAAATGAAAACGCGCCAAATCTCGCACACCTATCAAGCCAATAACTTCGTTCACCACATTGTCGACAACCACAAGTGTGATCAGATGGTTGTCTTTCAGAATCTGGTCGACTTCCTCGACGGTATCGTCCAGATCAACAGTTCTAATCTGTTTTTCCATCATGTCTGAAATCGGGCTATCCATGATCATCCCTATCTTTGCTTACTATGTTGGGACATTTTCTACCTATGTGCTTTTTGTCGCCATCGACTTGGAACGAATAGAATCGTTTCAATCTCAGCCTTTAAAAAATGAAAATTAGCACGCACGGAGAAACAAAACGAAAGAGTCTAATAGCATGTTCGTTTCTCCACGAATCTTGTGCGAGATCAATGGCAATTTTCCTCAATAAGACATAAATACAGGTAAGTTCATTTTATTCAACATGGTGTGTGTCACGCCACCCAACACGATTTCGGTGAGACGATGATGTCCATAAGCCCCCATGACGACGAGATCAGCTTCCAACTGAGCGGCGCGCTTGAGTAGGCAATCCGATGCGGAAAAATCGGGCGTTTCACTGATTTCCACCTCAACGTTAACATCGTGTTTTGCGAGATAGCCCGCAATATCGACATCTGGCAATTCCTTGTCGTATTCTGAAATCTCTGCGACCTTAATCACCTGTACTTTTTTCGCAAGCTTTAAAAACGGCATCGCGTCGGCAACAGCACGAGTTGCTTCACGACCGCCATCCCATGCGATAACTATCCTGTCAACGCGACGCGAGACTTGCTCGGCAAACGGCACAATCACGACAGGTCTGCCCAATTTGAGAATGAAGGATTTTGCAAAATGACGACCAAAACCGATCTCTGAATTTTTAGGGTTATATTGACCAATAACGGTGATGTCCGAGGATCTTGCATGCGCAATCAACTCATTTAATTCGTGGCTACGGTAACTGACTGATTCTGCTTTGATACCCGCTGTGCGCGCGGCTAGCTGAAAGGTTTCTTTCGCAAATTCCAATTTTCTTACTATAGAGTCTTCCAGCTCCAAAATCATCGGCCCCCATAAGGTATAGGGAGTGGTGTCTGACATTACGAGTGGCGATGATGTCAGATGAAACCCAATCAGGGACGCCTCATGACGCACCGCTAGGTCAATGGCGAATTGAAGGTGTCGGGATAAACCATCATCAGTGTCGAGACAAACCGCTATGCTTTTGTAGCTCATAATTTCCCCTTTTTTTGACTACGTTGTTCTACCTTCACTTGTACAGCAAGTCCTGAAGTTAACTGAATGAACGCGAAGATTCACGTTCTTTAATATAGTGGAATTTGCACCCCAGTCATTGCGAATAGTCAATCGAACATCGGAACAATTTTGAACGCCCATGCTCTTCTAGTGCTTGGCTCTTATCCTGTTTAGTGCAACTGTACTAGCGCCGACATAACAGAGTAACTTCAACCCAGATTGTCGATTAAGACTTGCGACGTTCATAGATGGACTTTTGGAGACAGGTTTGTTGCGAGTGAAGCTTGAATAGAAAACGCGAAACAATGCACCGTCAGGGAATAAATAAGATCCCTCGACAACTGCGTGACAATTATCAATAAGTGACCTGACGCAGTAGGTAGATTGTTTGACTTAGCGATGACTTCTCTCTGCAGCGGGATATGAAATGATGTTTGCGACTGCATGCTTGACTATCAATAACGCCACGGCTCATCAGGCATTTTCTTGATCGGAGCAAAAGGCCGAACTGCGGAAGGATAAAATATCTTGAAGACAGAAAGCACTTCTTTGACAAAACAAAACCCGTTACGAGCTTACAAACCAAGCCAAGCAATTTCCTCGTTTGAGGTTGCATTCTCTAAAGTAACAAGCATCGAAGAGGCCTTTGAACAACTCCTTATACAATGTTTGCAGCAACTCCAAGAAAATGAAGATGGTATCTCTCACGTCTATCACATAGAAAGTTTGCATCAATTTCGGATTGGATTACGGCGTTTACGTTTGACCACCATTTTGTTCAAAAACCTGATTGTCGTTCCCACTGAACTAATCGCAGAACTAAAGTGGCTCATCACCAGTTTAGGACCTGCACGTGATTGCGATGTCTTGCTCAGGGAAACATTGCCACGTCTCGCAAAAATCGTACCGCAAAGAATTGAACTAGGCGAAATACAGACTGCTGCAAAAGATCTAGCATTCAAGAAACATAGAATAGCGGCATCTGCCATTGGCTCACAGCGATACACCCTATTCGTTCTCAACTTCCTTCTCTGGGTACATACCCGTGGATGGCGGGATGCACTCACGCCACATCAAAAAAAGGCATTGAAGAAAAACATCACTGCATTCTGTCACGACAAAATTGCGAGACGTAATCATCAACTTCTCAAACAAAGTCGATTGATCGAAGTAGGTAATATCACGATGCTACACCGCACACGAATCACGGCGAAATATGCACGCTATACCACAGAGTTTTTTAGTGCACTGCTCTCACCAAAGAAAGCACCGGTGGGTTCAACCGGTCAAAGCAACACTGGAATTAAGTTTACTAGCTGGCGTTTCAAATCCCAAGGTTTTTCTTGGTCGCTGATTTAGCTTAAGCGCAATCTTGTTCAAGTCAGTCTGTGAATATCCTGACAGATCTGTCCCTTTCGG
>CANHZI010000271.1 GCA_947464955.1 Oxalobacteraceae bacterium | reverse complement strand
TACTCTCACTGCCATTAAATTATGCTACCTCGTAGGGCGGGTGAAACCCGCGCTGCACGTGCGTTCATCGGAACGCACGGTGCTCAATGATCTGGCGGCGCGGGTTTCACCCGCCCTACAATGCTACAGCGCATTGCTTACTTACATACCACAGTGAACATCGAATTTCATTCGCCGTCACTCCTGCGCAGGCAGGAGTCCAGCGTCTTTACTTCACTAACGCCACTGGATCCCTGCCTTCGCAGGGATGACGCCTCAATGGACTCGACATCTAACTTCGGTGCGGCGTCCTACCCCTTTCTCATACTTCTCAATCAAGAAAGAGGATTCCGTTCACAAAGGTAAATGCATATCACGAGCGGCTTGCGTTTGTTTAGCGCGGAAGGCTTCGAGTTTTTCTGCCATCGCATCGTCAGTGGTCGCCAACATCGCGATCGCTGCCAAAGCTGCATTGCCAGCACCAGCTTCACCGATAGCGAAAGTATTCACAGGAACACCTTTAGGCATCTGCACGATCGACAATAAAGAATCTTCACCACGTAAATATTTAGAAGGAACTGGAACACCGAATACAGGCACGATAGTCTTCGCTGCAATCATCCCTGGTAAATGGGCTGCACCGCCTGCACCAGCGATAATGCCGCGAATGCCGCGGCTACGCGCTGTTTCTGCGTACCGGAACATTTCGTCAGGCATGCGGTGTGCGGACACCACTTGCGCTTCAAATGGGATGTCGAATTCTTTCAACATACTGACAGCATGCTGCATCACATCCCAATCAGAAGAAGAACCCATTACCACACCAATGATAGGTGCAGTGGCTGCTACATTATTTGTCGTGCTCATATTCGCTGCCGCCTTCAATTATGCTTTTAAGCTTTCGCCTGTCAGGCGTTCCAAGGCTTCGCGATATTTCGCTGCCGTTTTCTGTACCACTTCGTCTGGCAAAGTTGGCGCTGGTGCTGTTTTATTCCAGCTTGTGATGGTTTCTAAATAGTCACGCACAAACTGTTTATCGAATGATGGCGGAGAGATACCTGTTGCATAGGAATCTGCTGGCCAGAAGCGAGAAGAATCTGCCGTTAAGACTTCATCCATCAAATGCAAAACACCATTGTCATCGAGGCCGAATTCAAACTTAGTGTCGGCGATGATAATGCCGCGCGTTGCCGCGTAATTCGCTGCTTCTGTGTAGAGCTGAATACTGATGTCGCGCATTTTCGCTGCTAACTCAGCACCAATACGTTTTTCCATTTCGGCGAAGCTGATGTTCTCATCGTGCTCACCCATTTCAGCCTTCGCTGCTGGTGTGAAAATCGGCGTTTCTAATTTCGCTGCTTGTGGCAAACCTGCTGGCAATTGAATGCCGCAAATCGCCCCTGTATCTTGATAATCTTTCCAGCCAGAGCCAATGATGTAGCCACGTACAACCGCTTCCACCATGATCGGTTTCAAGCGTTTTGCGACGACGGCACGGCCACGCACTTGCTCAACTTCATCTGCAGCAACCACAGATTCAGGAGCGATACCTGTCAAATGATTCGGGACCACATGACCCAATTTTTCGAACCAGAAGTTCGCCATTTGATTCAACACGCGGCCTTTTTCTGGAATAGGCTCATTCATGATGACATCGAATGCCGACAAACGATCACTGGTAACGATCAACAACTTATCTTCGCCAACAGCGTAGTTATCACGGACTTTGCCACGACCTAACAGTGGTAGCGAATGTAAAGTAGAGTTAATTTGCGTAGTCATAATGTGGTCTCAAAAAAAATACTGAAGGGAGATTCACCGAATCTTGTGTTTAGCATCATCAATGCCGCCGACAAAATCCGTTGAAACTCCCTCATGGGCATTTGAAGATTACTTCAAGCACCCGGCTTACTTATTTCACGATCAATCGATCAATCGCTCAGTCAATCAATTAGTTAACAACCTGTGCCAAAGCACCAGATTTGTATTGCTCAGCAACTTTTTCCAAGGTGATTGGTTTGATCTTCGCCGCTTGGCCTTCGCAACCGAAGGACAAGAAACGCGCTTTACAGACCAACTTCGCTGCTTCGCGTGCTGGTTTCAAGTAATCACGTGGGTCAAACTTGCTTGGATTTTCAAACATGTAACGACGGATCGCTGCTGTCATCGCCAAACGAATGTCGGTGTCGATGTTGATTTTACGCACACCGTTTTGAATACCAATGACGATCTCTTCTACAGGTACGCCATAGGTTTCTTTCATATCGCCACCGAATTCACGAATCTCTGCCAACAATTCTTGTGGCACAGAAGAAGAACCGTGCATCACCAAGTGTGTGTTTGGAATACGTGCATGGATTTCTTTGATGCGATCGATCGCCAAGATGTCACCGGTTGGCTTACGGGAGAATTTGTACGCGCCGTGAGAAGTACCAATCGCAATCGCCAAAGCGTCACACTGTGTTTGCTTCACGAAGTCAGCCGCTTGTGCAACGTCGGTCAACAACTGTTCACGTGTCATCTTACCGTCTGCGCCATGGCCATCTTCTTTATCGCCCATCATGGTTTCCAATGAACCCAATACGCCCAATTCCGCCTCCACCGTCACACCAATAGAGTGGGAAAACTTCACCACTTCTTTGGATACCGCGACATTGTATTCGTAGCTAGCAACAGATTTGCCGTCTTCCATCAAGGAGCCGTCCATCATCACCGATGTGAAGCCAGACTTGATCGCCGCCATACAAACCGCTGGAGACTGACCATGATCTTGGTGCATCACTACTGGAATGTGTGGATAAGCTTCCACCGCAGCAGAAATCAAATGACGCAAGAAAGCTTCGCCAGCATATTTACGAGCACCTGCAGACGCTTGCATAATCACAGGCGCGCCCACTTCATTGGCCGCTTCCATAATTGCAGTGACTTGCTCCAAATTGTTCACATTAAACGCTGGAATACCGTAGCCATTTTCAGCAGCATGGTCCAGCAATTGACGCATAGATACGAGAGACATAGTTTTTACTCCATATAAAAAAATCTTTTTTTGGAAAGGCTGCCTAAGCTACTG
>CANHZI010000270.1 GCA_947464955.1 Oxalobacteraceae bacterium | reverse complement strand
TTTAGGCAATACACGAGTATTGCTCATCATCGCGGCCATAGCCTCTGCTTCAGCTTTCTCTGCTTCATTGCCCCATGGCAGCAAAATTGGCCAACCCGTCACTCGTAAATCGCGTGCCGTATCAACCCAATGATGGCGCGGCCATTTTTTTGATTCTCCAGCAGTCGCGTGAAAGAAAACAATATACGGCGTATTCGGCATCCATGTGGGTTGTAGGTCCAGCTTCTGAAGACCAAAACTGGCTGGTGTATTGACTGAGTAGCCGAGCGCCGCTGCGGCTACAATACGCCCGCGTTCGACAGCATGGGTGCGACGTTCTGTGGGGATGCTGATGTCATGAAAAAACCGTGATATGCCCTCGTAACCGGAACCTTCAGTGCCGTTCGCTAGGCCCACCTTTTTGCCTGTGCGAGTAGTGCGCGCCATCCCCATGATGATGCCGGTCTTTAGCAAGCCTTGAGTTTCGAGGACGAAGTCATATTCTTCTTCTCGCAGCGTGCGATAAAAGTGCTTAATCTCTGCTCGCGTTTCTTTCTTGCCTAAACTCTTGCGCCAACGACGTTGTGCATAGGCGATGACCTTATTTAGAGTGAGGGCGCAGTGTTTTTTACACTGCGCTCCTTAATTAACTACATTTATGCGTCTGATTACCCTGATACTGCTTGCACTCGTGATCTTGATCCAGTTCCCTCTATGGCTGGGCAAAGGCGGGTGGTTACGTGTATCGGAACTCGACAAACAGGTCAACAGCGCACATGTCAAAAATGACGAACTCAAACAGCGTAACGCCAAACTTGAATCCGAAGTTGAAGACTTAAAAAATGGCACGGAAGCGGTTGAAGAGCGCGCACGATTTGAGCTTGGTATGGTCAAGAAAGATGAAATTTTTGTTCAAATTTTAGACCCAGGCAGCAAGGTCGATGCGAAGTCGCAAACGATTCAAAAGAAAGCCACTTCGCCTTAGTCATAGGCGCAAAAGCCCCGAGACATCTAGGAAGCATCCAAGCTTTGTGCGGAAAGGTTGACTGTTGATATTTCTTTAATTTACAATGCCAGTCTCATTTTTTCATGAGAAAAAAATTTCAAAATTAAGGGAATTAAAATGTTCAAGAAGATCGTATTATCCACCGCTTTGTTGTTGTCTACTGGCGTAGCTTTCGCTGCTGATGATGGTTTCTACGCTGGTGCAAGCGCCGGTAGTTCAAAATTTGACACTATCGACGGCCGTAAAACAAGCTTCACAGGTTTCGCTGGCTATCAATTCACTAAAGAATTGGCTGTTGAAGCAAGCTACGGTACATTGGGTTCTTTCAAGATCCTCGGTGCAGACGTTGATACAAAACAAACAGCAGTTTCTTTGGTAGGTTCTTTTAATGTTGCTAAGGACTTGGATTTGTTCGGACGTGTTGGCTACAACAAATTGAAAGCAGACGTTTCTTTCTCTGGCCGTTCTGGCAGTGGTTCTGATTCCGGTGCTTTGTTTGGTTTGGGCGCTAGCTACCGTTTCACAGACAACGTAAGTGCACGTTTGGAATGGACACGTCCAGCAAGCGACACAAACAACATCGGTGCAGCAGTTGTTTTCAAATTCTAATTTGAATTCTCACTGAGTTTGAAGAACGACTCCAAGTGCGAACTTGGAGTCGTTTTTTTTCGCCAGAAGTTTTCCTGCACTATTTGAATTGACGCGGAGCACCTTATATGCGAATCGCTATGATCAGCTTAGTCGTCAAGGACTATGACGAAGCCATTCAATTTTACGTTGAAAAACTTGGGTTTCGATTAGTCGAAGATACAGACCTTCCAGAACAAAACAAACGTTGGGTTGTTATTGCGCCTTTTAATTCAGGTGAAGACGACGGCACCAAAATCTTGTTAGCTCGGGCAAGTAGCACGGAGCAAACGCACCATATCGGCAATCAAACCGGTGGTCGGGTAATGGGGTTTTTGCATACGGATGATTTTCAAAGCGATTATGCTAAGTACCGTGACAAGGGCGTTGAATTTGTGCGCGGACCTGTCGAGGCACCATATGGGATGGTTGCGGTGTTTAAAGATTTGTATGGGAATTTGTGGGACCTGATTGGAGCGGCAAATCAGATCAAAGTTTAGAGAAAATCTGAAACTCGATATCTTATTTTCTGTTAATTGCGCAAAAGTGGTTTTGCTTCCAAAGAGGTGAGTCGGCTTAATGCAATACGTCAAAGCTCGCTCGGTTTTGCTGACTTTATTGGGTATTTTTGCATCTTGTTTCATTGGCCGCCAAAGAGCGAAATCCAGCACTGTCCAATGACTGAAAAATATTCAAGTAATCTTCTAAACGCTACATATTGAAACTTATGGGCAAATTAAGTAGTGTGATTACTGAGTAGTTTCTCAAACGCGATTTCAACTTCTGCCACGCTAGGTGGCATGCCCTTATCACCAAGGTTGATGATCTTGGGTGACCAATTTCCTTCGGTTTTCCAACGCGGTGAGTCACAGTAGATTTCTATTGTTGGTGTTTCATAGGCCGCGGCGATATGTACTAATCCCGTGTCAACGCCGATCACTAAAGCTGCCCGTTGCGCTAGAACCGTCGCTTCTTGCATAGAGAGTTTAGGCAATACACGAGTATTGCTCATCATCGCGGCCATAGCCTCTGCTTCAGCTTTCTCTGCTTCATTGCCCCATGGCAGCAAAATTGGCCAACCCGTCACTCGTAAATCGCGTGCCGTATCAACCCAGTGATGGCGCGGCCATTTTTTTGATTCTCCAGCAGTCGCGTGAAAGAAAACAATATACGGCGTATTCGGCATCCATGTGGGTTGTAGGTCCAGCTTCTGAAGGCCAAAACTGGCTGGTGTATTGACTGAGTAGCCGAGCGCCGCTGCGGCTACAATACGCCCGCGTTCGACAGCATGGGTGCGACGTTCTGTGGGGATGCTGATGTCATGAAAAATCCGTGATATGCCCTCGTAACCGGAACCTTCAGTGCCGTTCGCTAGGCCCACCTTTTTGCCTGTGCGAGTAGTGCGCGCCATCCCCATGATGATGCCGGTCTTTAGCAAGCCTTGAGTTTCGAGGACGA
>CANHZI010000269.1 GCA_947464955.1 Oxalobacteraceae bacterium | reverse complement strand
CTTTGGGTGCCGGCTCGGTCAGTACTGTCGGCGTTCGACGGGCCGCTTCGATCAACATGGCTTCCACTTGTCGCCACGGAGTGTCGTAACCTATCGTGACTTTGGCGTCGATCACAAAGCCTTGTGCTTCCACCGTACGTGAGTAATTTTTAGTGACATTGCTTAAGACTAGGGCATTTGGTAGGGTGATTTCTAAACCCATGCCATTGCGAATACGCGTAGTGAACATGCCTAAATCGGTGATCGTGCCTTCGTGGCCGTTGACGTGGATGAATTCACCTTTGCGATAGATTCTGGAATAAGTCAGGATTAAACCGCTGGCCGCTTGTGCGATTAAACTTGATGAACCTAGCGAAATCATGAGACCAACCAAGACCGAGACCCCTTTAAATGCCTCCGTGCCTGAGCCTGGCAGATAAGGGTAAGTCATGGTTAAAGCGAACAGCCAAATCGCCACTTTGGTAATGCGGCGTGTTGGGGTTACGACATCGGCACCGAGCCACGAGATGTGGATGCTGCCGGTCTCCACGCGATCAAAAAAGGCATTAAAACCTTGGACCACTAAACGCGCTAAGAAAAAGATGACGCAAGCAGTGATAATGCCTGGTATCGCTTTCAGCGTGGCATTAGCAATGGTGCTAAACAAGTCGAATAGATATTGGTTGAGCTTTTCGCCTAGTGGTCTTGTAAACGGAAATTGCGACAAGACAAAGCTTAACCACTCATAACTGAGCAAGAAGATCACGAGCCATGACAACCCTTGCATCAAGCGTCGCAGTGCCGTTTGAATATGGGTACGTTGAATCAGCTTGGCTTGTACTAATTGATGGCCATCGAGTTTTTCACGCGCTAGAAGCAAGATTTTACTGAGGATGGCGCGGCGAATCTTAAAGACCAGCCACAGCAAAATGGCAAAAATCAAACTAGCTCCAGCCGCATTCGCGCTAGCGCGCAGCATACGATCTAGACTGCGGCTTTCTTGGGTTTCTTTGAGAACTAAACTGATGCGCGCGGCGGCTTGTTTGCTGATCGAGTCTAGTGTCTCCTGCTGAAAAGGATCGACGTCGTCGGGAGCAATATAGAAACTTCCCGCACCATCGATTTGAATAAGTTTCCCCGGTGGCATATCGGCGATACTCACTTGATGTTCGCCAGGGGCAGCTAACTGTTGTTGCACACGCTTTTGGGCGCGATGAACACGTTCTTCCGGTTCTATGCCTAGTACTGTCGCCCGTAAATTGAGGATCTCGCGATTGAGTAAATTGAGGCTGACTTCCTTGTTGCTTTGTCGTGCGACAGCATTATTCGTCGTCGCGATGACGGGAGTAGCCTGAGTGCTTGCTTCATCAGCAGCGATGCTGATTCGGCTGATTCCCACGGTGCTGAACGACAGCATAACTAGGCCGAATAATTTGAGTTGCGCTGAGAAAGAGGCTAAAGTCATGGTATTCAAGCGTGTTAGCAGGTGTGAGTAGGTGTGAAAAGTTTTAGAAGGTGTGACAAGGCGGCCATCCTTCCAGTACTAAACGTACGCGGATACATCATACTGTGCTCAGCGCAAATATAACAAATTTGAAGTGTGGATTTAAGTCAATTCACCCATTCTACAGCGCCGTCGACCCTAGCGTGAGTGGAAGTATGGAGTCGTCGGCGTAACTGCCTTTCACATTGCATGAAATAGGAATAAAAGTATGTTGGAACTCTTTGTCGCGGTCTGGTGGAAGACTATCTTTCGTATTGCCGTGATTCCTGCTGCAGTGGCGATGCTGCTTGCAATCATTCCAGGCGGGCAGTTCATCACAGTGTTGGTGCTTTTTTGTTTATGTTTTCCTGCGAGTTTGGTGTTCGGCAGAAAAGGGTTTTCGCCCGAGTTTTTTATACCAGACAGTGACTCCGGCATATTCCATGTCATTCTTTTTTGGGCGCTATTTTCAGCAATAGTGGCGGCTATTCGAGTTGCTTATGAAATGGTATTTCCCACAATTGAAGAGTAATTTCCTCTCTTTTAAATAGTGTGAGAGTGAGTTATTGCCTACCCACCTGGAAAAACAAATTCTTCACTCCATTCGGTGCAACCGCAAAGCCCACGTGCATGGGCCCCATAAAACTATTAAATCCTGCAAACAGGCTGAGGCTCTTGCGTGTCTTGCCGAAGGACATTTGACTACTCGCATCCCACACATTCCCAAACTCAAAGCTACTGCCCATGAACAAGCTTTGCCCTGCGAGGTCAAAGCGTAGAGCACGGTATAAATAGGTAGCACTGCCGTAGAGTTTGAAGTTCCCAGAAAACTGATCTGGTTGATAGGCCGATAATTGCTGGAAGCCGCCTAAGGTTGGGCCCAGGCCCAACATGTCCTTGTTGGGTAAGAACAATCCCGCGGTACTTAGTCGGAGGTTCAAACTATGGCTTTCCCAACTTTTGGCCCACGTGGTGTTGAGGCTAAGTTCTTGATAGCGCTCACCACCGATATTTCTCCCAATAAAAATTTCACCGTTATAGGCGTAACCATGCCGAGGAAAAGACGGATCGCTGAGTTGGTCAACTGACACGCTGGCTTTTATCCCACCTTGATGCAAATTGACCCCAGGCAGAGCTGCCACAGTGGTGTTGTCCGCGTCGATATTGATTTGAAGTTGCCCAAGCTTTGGGCGCACTTTGTAGTGTTTGGTCTCGACACCAAAGCGATACTCGCCTAGACTGCCGCGCTCACCAATGTCACCGATATAGTCGAGCCCAATTCGGCCTTGCTTGAAGTCATATTCGGCAACCCGCGTCTCGCCCCGATAAATATTGCGGGTGTTGTTATTGACTTCGACATAGGGTGCGATCAAACGGCTACGGTCTTCTGATACGGGTTGGCGCAGCTCGCTTCGTAAGTGTAGCGTGTTACCGAATTCAAGATCATTGCGCCATTCCATGCCACTTTCATTCAACCAAGGACGGCTATGCCCTACTTGCAAACGAAAGCCGCCAGTCCCCTCAAATCCGCTCGATAAGGCTAATCCAAAGCGTAAGTAATGAGGCCCCCAGTTACGTTCATTAGCTTTGAATTTCACTCCATATTGCCCATCACGTTGGATTAACTCATGCGTAACGCCGTCGTATTCACG
>CANHZI010000268.1 GCA_947464955.1 Oxalobacteraceae bacterium | reverse complement strand
GAATTCGAAGAAATCGCGCATTTGTTAGTGCATGGTAAATTGCCAAACGTGGCAGAACTCGCCGCCTACAAAGCGAAACTCAAAGCATTGCGCGGCTTGCCAGCCAATTTGAAAGCGGCATTGGAAGCATTGCCTGCTTCTTCTCATCCTATGGATGTGATGCGTACTGGCGTGTCGGTCCTGGGCTGCACTTTGCCAGAGAAAGATGATCACAATGTGCCAGGCGCACGCGATATCGCTGACCGCTTGATGGCGTCGTTTGGTTCTATGCTCCTGTATTGGTACCACTTCAGCCATAACGGCAAACGTATCGATGTCGAAACCGATGATGATTCTATCGGCGGCCATTTCCTGCATCTCTTACATGGCGAAAAACCACAAGCATCATGGGTACGTGCGATGCATACCTCATTGATTTTGTACGCAGAACACGAGTTTAATGCTTCGACATTTACGAGCCGCGTGATTGCCGGTACAGGTTCCGACATTCATTCCGCCATCACCGGTGCGATCGGTGCTTTGCGTGGTCCAAAGCATGGTGGTGCGAACGAAGTGGCGTTTGAAATTCAAAAACGTTACGACAATCCTGACGAAGCAGAAGCTGATATCAAACGTCGTGTCGAAAACAAAGAAGTGGTGATTGGTTTTGGCCACCCTGTGTACACAGTTTCTGATCCACGTAATAAAGTCATTAAAGAAGTCGCACGTACTTTGTCGGTCGAAGCGGGTTCGACCAAGATGTATGACATCGCTGAGCGTTTAGAAACAGTGATGTGGGACATCAAGAAAATGTTCCCGAACTTGGATTGGTTCTCTGCTGTGTCTTACCACGTGATGGGTGTGCCAACCGCGATGTTCACACCATTGTTCGTCATCGCACGTACTTCGGGCTGGTCTGCACACATCATCGAACAACGTATCGATAACAAGATTATTCGTCCGAGTGCAAATTACGTCGGGCCCGAAGATTTGGTGTTTGTGAGTTTGAAGGATAGAAAGTAAAAAACTTAGGCGCAGAGGACACAGAGATTTTTTTGTTGAAGCATGACGTACTAGTGGTCTCAAATACTTCGGAGTGTCGTCATTCCTGCGTAGGCAGGAATCCAGTGGCGTTGGTCGATTAACGAAAGACGCTGGACTCCTGCCTGCGCAGGAGTGACATCAACAACTCGGTGGCCTCCGCCTCCGCCGCAAGACTCTTTTTGAACGAGCGATAAAAAATTTAGATGGATAAAAAATGAACACACAATTCCGTAAAAATCTCCCCGGTACCTCACTCGACTATTTCGACGCGCGCGAAGCGGTTGAGGCAATTGAGGCGGGTGCTTATGCCAAACTACCTTACACCTCACGCGTCTTGGCTGAGAACTTGGTGCGTCGTTGTGATCCGGCGAGCTTGACGGACTCTTTGAAGCAATTGATTGAGCGTAAACGTGAATTGGATTTTCCGTGGTTTCCTGCACGTGTGGTGTGCCATGATATTTTGGGTCAAACAGCCTTGGTTGATTTGGCCGGTTTGCGTGACGCGATTGCCGATCAAGGTGGCGATCCTGCGCAAGTTAATCCTGTGGTACCGGTGCAGCTCATCGTTGATCACTCTCTCGCCGTAGAATGCGGAGGCTTCGATCCGCAGGCGTTTGAAAAGAATCGTGCGATTGAAGATCGACGCAATGAAGATCGCTTCCATTTCATTAACTGGACCAAACTAGCATTCAAAAACGTCGATGTGATCCCACCAGGCAATGGCATCATGCACCAAATTAATTTAGAGCGCATGTCACCCGTGGTGCACAATCAAAATGGCGTGGCATTCCCAGACACTTTGGTCGGTACCGATAGCCATACGCCGCATGTTGATGCCTTGGGTGTGATCGCGATTGGTGTGGGTGGCTTGGAAGCCGAAAACGTCATGCTTGGTCGTGCATCGTGGATGCGTTTGCCCGACATCATCGGTGTTGAACTCAGCGGAAAACCGCAACCAGGCATCACTGCCACTGACATCGTCTTGGCGCTTACAGAATTCTTGCGCAAATCCAAAGTAGTGGGCGCCTATCTTGAATTCTACGGTACAGGCGCCGCAGCCTTGACGCTAGGCGATCGTGCCACGATTTCTAATATGGCGCCAGAGTATGGTGCAACGGCGGCGATGTTTAGTATTGATCAGCAAACCATCGATTATTTGAAATTGACAGGTCGTGAAGATGCGCAAGTCGCTTTGGTTGAAACTTACGCCAAAGTGGCAGGCTTGTGGTCTGATTCTCTGGTGACAGCCGAATACGAACGCGTCTTGCAGTTTGATTTGTCGAGCGTAGTGCGTAATATGGCTGGTCCATCGAATCCGCATGCACGCGTCGCCACTACAGATTTGGCCGCAAAAGGTATTGCTGCCGCTTGGGATAATGTCCCTGGGCAAATGCCAGATGGCGCTGTGATTATTGCGGCGATTACGAGCTGCACCAATACCTCCAACCCACGCAATGTGATCGCAGCCGGTTTGCTGGCACGTAATGCTAATCGCCTCGGCTTAACGCGTAAGCCGTGGGTCAAATCTTCTTTGGCTCCTGGCTCTAAAGCAGTCACTTTGTATTTGGAAGAAGCAGGTTTGATGCAAGATCTCGAGGCGCTTGGCTTCGGTGTAGTCGCCTACGCTTGCACGTCCTGTAACGGTATGTCTGGCGCTTTGGATCCCGTGATTCAGCAAGAAATCATTGACCGCGATTTGTATGCGACCGCAGTGTTATCCGGTAACCGCAATTTCGATGGCCGTATCCACCCCTATGCGAAACAAGCGTTCTTGGCATCACCTCCTTTGGTCGTCGCTTATGCGATTGCTGGCACGATCCGTTTCGATATCGAAAAAGATGTTTTGACGGTCGTCGATGGTAAAGAAATTCGCTTGAAAGATATCTGGCCTAGCGACGAAGAAATCGACGCTATCGTCAAGTCTAGCGTCAAGCCAGAGATGTTCCGCAAAGTGTATGAACCTATGTTTGCGATTTCAACCGAACAAGCGGCTAGTGTGCCGCCTCTGTACGATTGGCGTGCACCTTCGACCTACATCCGTCGCCCGCCATACTGGGAAGGTGCTTTGGCAGGCGAGCGTACCATGAAAGGCATGCGTCCTTTGGCGGTCTTGGGTGACAACAT
>CANHZI010000267.1 GCA_947464955.1 Oxalobacteraceae bacterium | reverse complement strand
GGGGCGCATTGCGTTGTTGCAAAGCCTCGCGATACTTAGGTATCGCTGCGTTTTGCGCCTAGCACTGCATCCCCAAAATTGAATTTCTTCGGTTCTAAAAACGTTGTTAAATTCAGGAAGCCGCCTCGCTTGCGCTTGGCGGTTTTTTTGTTTGTTATTCTTTGGGATTGCGAAGTGCATTGCGTTGTTGTAAAGCTTCGCGATACTTGGATATCGCTGTAAGGTGCGATGAATTCGGCGCCTAGCACCGCATCCCCAATATTGAATTTCTACGGTTCTAAGAAAGTTGCCAAATATCGAAACCCACCTTGCTTGTGCTCGGTGGGTTTTTTGTTTGCTTGGATGCGTTTAGTAGTTGTTGGTATCAATGCTCGGGCTGGCGTCAATGCTACAGCTACTTGATCCAGTATCCCAACTCGAAGTGGAGGATGATGAGCTGGTATCTGTGATCACGTCATTACAACTTCTGGGCGCTGTGCTGTTGTTTTGGTCGTTGTGGGAATGACGATCCGTAGCCGTTTGAATGACCGAGCTTTGATCATGATTGTCGATGAATGGGAAGATCGGAAGTTCGCTCGAGCTTTTCTCTGTTTTTGAAGGGGGCGTTACTTTCGAGCCTTGAGATTGCGAACGAAGGACCATGTAACCGATCACCACGACCGCAACCGGTGCGATGAAAAGGAAAGGGGACATAGATGCACCTTAAATTGCTGTCGAACGAGACTTGAGTGTAACGCAAATTTGGAGCAAGGGTTCAGATGTCGTTTCTTGAAAATATGTCCTTGCCCGTCATGATTGAGCGCTGTTTAAAAGACCAGCAAGCCTAGGCTTTCCTTACTAAATCAGGCGCGAATTCTTATACTCATACTGATTTACGATATCGAAACAAATGACATCTTCATTGTTGAATCGATGTGGAATTATTCGGAGAATTGATTGCGTTGGATTTCTTTTCATCACCAAGATCATGCCGACCTATGCAATTTGGTCTGACGAGCACCTTGTAGTCTCATCATTCCCTAGCCCCTAGCGCTCGGTCGCGAAGTTCGCTTGTCCAGCGAAAATCTGCTCGGCAGTTGGGCTGTGGAGCAGATTTCGGGAGTAAATAAAGAGAGCTCAGTTCAATCGCTTTCGCGACTGATTTACGCGCTCAGGTGTAAGCAGGATTAATGGTAACGTTGTATAGATTCATTTCGACGTATTCTTTGCACTATCTTTTCGATACCGCCAGAAATGCGATTGAAGTCACAAACAAAGTCCCATGCCAAGGTGCTGTGTTGAAGGTTGACGCCGCTATTGCTGATGTTTTCCCATTCGACCCGTTTGGATTCAGACCATGTACTGTCTTTTCGTCCAAATGCGAAAGAACGTTTCTGCATGGTTTCGCAAAGTAAACCCTCGTAGCTGACATTGCTCGCGCCCGATTTACTCTTGCTAACCATGGTGTAGCGCAAACTGCCATCAGCAGCGATACTCATTGACTTCGTGTCGAGGTAGAAACTTTGGGTTTCACTTTGATAGAACAACAGCAAATTGGCAGCTTCTGGCGCAGGCGGCAACACCATTGGGCTTTCACTGAAAACTTTCTTCTCCTCCAAGTCTTGTGCTGTCGCGGTAAAAGAAAGGCTGAAAGTGGCCGCGCTTAGTAAACTTAGTACAAATGTTTTCATGTGCCAGCATCCTTGGTTTCGGGTGTCATGATCTCTTGCGCTGGACTGACAACGTTGGCTGTTGGGCTGCTTTCCGGCACGCTTTGTCTTGCTTCAATTCCAGCATTATTGTTTGCATTCTCGCTACGGCGATCGCGCCCCTTATGCGGACCTCTTGCATGAGGCTTACGGTAATTCTCCCCGCGATGGATGTAACGTGATAATTCTTGCAAAGCCAATTGATACACGCCACGTTTGAACTCGATCACGGTATCAAGCGGTACCCAATAATCATGCCAACGCCAAGCATCAAACTCAGGATGGCTACTGGCACGTAAGTTGACGTCGCAATCACGACCGACCATGCGTAGCAAAAACCAAATTTGTTTTTGACCACGGTAGTGGCCGCGGATTTCGCGTTTGATGAAATGATCCGGCACTTCATAGCGTAACCAGTCACGGGTACGACCTATGATTTTGACATGCTGAGGTAGCAAGCCGGTTTCTTCTTCCAATTCGCGGAACATAGCTTGTTCCGGCGATTCGCCATACTTAATGCCGCCTTGTGGGAATTGCCATGAATGCTCGCGCACCCGCTTACCCCACCAGACTTCATTATTGGCGTTCAGCATAATAATGCCTACGTTAGGCCTAAAGCCTTCACGATCCAACATGGTTGACCCCAATTTCTTTTGTGGCCAGCGCTGAACTTAGACGCAAGTCGACAGACGGACGAAGTTTTTTAAGGACTCTAGGCGCGCGTTAGTGCAAAAAGCGCAAAAAACGGGCGAAAAAAGCGTTCAAATCTTAAAAAAGTGCATTTAAGCAGTCGAATCCATCATCAAAAGTGCAAACAGTGAGCGCATGAGCCAGCATATCCTTTAAAATTGAGTTGATTATAACCTAGTACTTCTCAAAAAAAGTTCCAGCGTTGTTGTATCTTTCTTGGCAAGCCTAAAAGCGAGCTCAAGCGAGGTATTGCTGCCGGAAACTTTTCGGAAGTTTCATTTTTTGAAAAGAAATAAAGCTATGCGCGCTACCCGTTTTTTCATTTCTACTTTAAAAGAAGCTCCAGCAGATGCGGAGATTGTGAGCCATAAATTAATGATGCGTGCCGGCATGATCAAACGCCTTGGTGCCGGTATCTACAATTATATGCCTATGGGTTTGCGTGTCATTCGTAAAGTTGAAAAGATTGTGCGTGAAGAGATGGATCGTGCTGGCGCCATTGAAATGCTGATGCCTGTCGTTCAACCAGCCGAATTATGGCAAGAGACAGGTCGCTGGAACAAAATGGGCCCAGAACTGATGCGCGTGAAAGATCGTCATGGCCGTGATTATGCAATTCAGCCAACGTCGGAAGAAGTGATTACCGATGTCGTGCGTTCAGAATTGAAGTCCTATCGCCAGTTACCCGTTAATTTTTATCATATCCAAACTAAGTTCCGTGACGAGCGCCGTCCACGCTTTGGTTTGATGCGCGGTCGTGAATTCACGATGAAAGATGCTTACTC
>CANHZI010000266.1 GCA_947464955.1 Oxalobacteraceae bacterium | reverse complement strand
AATATGGTTCTAAGCGCGCTAAAGCTGTTAAGAAGTAATTTTTTAGTTCACTAAAAGATTCTTTGTAATTAGCTTGTAAATTAACCTCAGTAAAATCTCCGTAATTCGGAAAGGTGTCGGTCTCGAATGAGCCGAGTAAGTGGTGGCTATGATGGCTTACCGCGGGCGTTGATAAGTTGTTATCGACCGCTCAACTGAAGATTGAAAGGAATTGAAATGCCACGTCGTCGTGAAGTCCCGAAACGGGACATTTTGCCGGATCCAAAGTTCGGTAATGTAGAAGTCTCTAAGTTTGTTAACGTGTTGATGTTGTCTGGCAAGAAGTCTGTTGCTGAAGGCATTATCTATGGCGCGTTTGACCACATCCAATCTAAATCTGGTAAGGATCCATTGGAAGTGTTTGCATTGGCAATTAACAATGCTAAGCCATTGGTCGAGGTTAAATCTCGCCGTGTTGGTGGTGCTAACTATCAAGTGCCTGTTGAAGTTCGTCCAGTTCGTCGCTTGGCTTTGTCTATGCGTTGGTTGCGTGAAGCGGCTAACAAGCGTAGCGAAAAATCCATGCCACAACGTTTGGCTGGTGAATTGTTGGAAGCCGCTGAAGGTCGTGGCGGTGCGATGAAGAAACGTGATGAAGTGCATCGTATGGCTGAAGCCAACAAAGCCTTCTCCCACTTCCGCTTCTAAGAGTAAGAGCTTTAAAAGCAATTGTGAGAGACCATTGTGTGTTTTGTTTGCAATGGTTTTGGTACGTATATTGAATCAGGCCGGGCGTAATTTCATGAAGAATATTGCGCTCGGTTTTGTCCATTAAAAGATTTAGGATTAGCTATGGCCCGTAAGACCCCCATTGAGCGCTACCGCAATATCGGTATTTCGGCTCACATTGATGCTGGTAAAACTACCACTACCGAGCGCGTTTTGTTCTACACCGGTGTAAATCATAAGATTGGTGAAGTGCATGATGGCGCGGCTACCATGGACTGGATGGAGCAAGAGCAAGAGCGCGGTATTACAATTACTTCAGCAGCGACAACATGCTTCTGGAGTGGTATGGCGAATAACTTCGCTCCGCATCACATTAACATCATCGATACACCAGGCCACGTTGACTTCACAATCGAAGTTGAGCGTTCTATGCGTGTATTGGACGGCGCTTGCATGGTTTACTGTGCAGTTGGTGGCGTTCAACCTCAGTCAGAAACAGTTTGGCGTCAAGCTAACAAGTACAAAGTCCCACGTTTGGCATTCGTCAACAAGATGGACCGTACTGGCGCGAACTTCTTCAAAGTGTACGATCAAATGCGTGCTCGTTTGAAGGCAAATCCAGTGCCATTGCAAGTACCTATCGGTGCTGAAGACCAGTTTGAAGGCGTGATCGATTTGGTAAAAATGAAAGCGATCATCTGGGATGTGGCATCTCAAGGTATGAAGTTTGAATACCAAGATATCCCAGCGAACTTGTTGGAAGAGTCTAAAAAATGGCGTGAAAACATGGTCGAAGCAGCTGCTGAAGCCAGTGAAGAATTGATGAACAAATACCTTGAAGAAGGTGATTTGTCTGAAGCTGAAATCAAGAAAGCATTGCGTCAACGTACAATCGCTTCTGAAATCGTTCCAATGATGTGCGGTACGGCATTTAAGAACAAGGGTGTTCAGGCGATGTTGGATGCTGTTGTTGAATACTTGCCATCCCCATTGGATATTCCACCAGTCCCTGGTTTGAATGAAGATGATGAGCCTGTTGTGCGTCAAGCTAAAGATGATGAAAAGTTCTCTGCTTTGGCATTTAAGATTGCAACGGATCCATTCGTTGGTCAATTGTGCTTTATCCGTTGCTACTCTGGTACTTTGAACTCTGGCGACAGCGTATTTAACTCTGTTAAAGGTAAGAAAGAGCGTATCGGTCGTTTGGTTCAAATGCATGCGAACCAACGTGAAGAAATCAAAGAAATGATGGCGGGTGATATTGCTGCTGTTGTTGGTTTGAAAGAAACGACAACTGGTGACACACTCTGTGATGACAAAGCAATTGTTGTCTTGGAGCGTATGGTGTTCCCAGAGCCAGTTATTTCGCAAGCGGTTGAGCCAAAAACTAAGGCTGATCAAGAGAAAATGGGCTTGGCGTTGAACCGTTTGGCAGCTGAAGATCCATCTTTCCGTGTACGTACTGACGAAGAATCAGGTCAGACAATTATCGCTGGTATGGGTGAGTTGCATCTGGATATTATCGTTGACCGTATGAAGCGTGAATTTAACGTGGAAGCGACAGTTGGTAAGCCACAAGTTGCGTACCGCGAAACAATTCGCAAAACATGTGAAGAAATCGAAGGTAAGTTCGTTAAGCAATCTGGTGGTCGTGGTCAATACGGTCACGTTGTATTGAAGATCGAACCGCAAGAGCCAGGTAAAGGCTTTGAATTTGTTGACGCGATCAAAGGCGGTACAGTTCCACGCGAATACATCCCAGCAGTTGAAAAAGGTGTTCGTGAAACATTGACTTCTGGTGTGTTGGCTGGTTACCCAGTGGTTGACGTTAAAGTTACCTTGTTCTTCGGTTCATACCATGACGTTGACTCCAACGAAAACGCGTTCCGTATGGCGGGTTCGATGGCGTTTAAAGATGGCTGCCGTAAAGCAAGTCCAGTTATTTTGGAACCAATGATGGCGGTTGAAGTAGAAACACCAGAAGACTACGCTGGTACAGTGATGGGCGATTTGTCCTCACGCCGCGGTATGGTTCAAGGTATGGATGAGATTGCTGGTGGTGGTGGTAAGATCATTAAAGCTGAAGTTCCATTGTCTGAGATGTTTGGTTACTCAACATCCTTGCGTTCAGCAACTCAAGGTCGTGCTACTTATTCCATGGAATTTAAGCACTACTCTGAAGCGCCTAAGAACGTTATCGACGCAATCGTTACGTCTAAAGCTAAGTAATTTAAATCGGAAATCCTGCTTCTCTTACGTCATGTAATTGGGGCAGGTAATTAATCTAATCGTTCTTTTTGAAGGAAGAATAAAATGGCAAAAGGTAAGTTCGAACGCACCAAGCCGCACGTTAACGTCGGTACAATTGGTCACGTTGATCACGGTAAAACTACATTGACAGCAGCGATCGCGACAGTATTGTCTGCGAAATTCGGTGGTGAAGCGAAGAAATACGACG
>CANHZI010000265.1 GCA_947464955.1 Oxalobacteraceae bacterium | reverse complement strand
ATAGTGCCTTACCAGAGCGCACACCACCACGCCCTGATCTACGTATGCGCAAAATTGCCATCGGCCCTGTGGCGGTGTTTGGCGCATCGAATTTTCCTTTAGCTTTTTCCGTCGCCGGTGGTGATACAGCCTCCGCGCTCGCGGCGGGTTGCCCTGTAGTGGTCAAAGCCCATAGCGCGCATCTCGGCACGTCTGAATTAGTGGCGCAAGCAATTCAAACGGCTGCTGCCAAATGCCACATGCCTGAAGGTGTATTTTCATGCTTGATTGGTGATGGTCGTCAGATCGGCCAGAGCTTGGTCAGCCATGCAGCGATCAAGGCCGTTGGGTTTACAGGTTCGCGTCAAGGTGGCATCGCACTAATGCGCACTGCTGCGCAACGCCATGAACCTATTCCGGTGTATGCGGAAATGAGTAGCATTAACCCTGTGTTCTTGATGCCAAGCGCACTAGCTGCGAGATCCACACAAATCGCCCAAGGCTTTGTCGAATCTTTAACGCTGGGTGCTGGTCAATTCTGTACTAACCCTGGTTTAGTGATCGCCATCGACAGTACCGATTTAGAGAACTTTATCGAGACCGCCGCCAATGCATTGCAAGCGAAAGCCGCAGCAACCATGCTTACGCCCGGCATTCATCATGCCTACGTCAAAGGTACAGAACAATTAAACAGCATCGCCGGTGTCCATAAGGTGGCAGAAGGACAAGCGGGCGGCAGTGCATGCGCTGCACAAGCGCGTTTATCGAGCTGTACAGCACCGCAGTTCCTCAACACACCAGCCCTCAGCGAAGAAATCTTTGGACCTTCCTCTTTGATCATTCGTTGTGCTGATCTCGACGAAGTGCACGCGATTGCGGAATTTATCGAAGGCCAATTGACGGCAACCGTACATGCCAATGAAGCAGATTACGAACTCGTCAAAGCATTACTGCCAGTCTTAGAACGCAAAGCGGGGCGTATCTTGTTTAACGGTTTCCCGACGGGTGTGGAAGTCGCACATGCAATGGTGCATGGTGGTCCTTTCCCTTCCACGTCTGATAGTCGCACGACTTCAGTCGGTGCAACGGCCATCGACCGTTTTATTCGCCCAGTGTGCTATCAAGAGTTACCAGCAGCCTTAACGCCAGCAAGCTTGCAACAAGATAATCCTTGGTCAGTGCCACGTATTGTGAATGGCGAACTGCAACTAGGGAAGTAATGAAAGTAGACTGAAAGGTTTTTACGAACAAAAAAAGGAAAGTCGTTTTACGGTGGGGAACGTTTCTATATGGCTCACCACATATCGAAGAGTCATTCCTGCGAAGGGATTGACGAGGGTTTCGATCAGTACGCTGATCGCTCGGCAATCCCTTCGCGGGAATGACGAAAGCGACGACTATAAGCAAAAATTCTTTATAAATTGTTCGAGTTTTTAACTTTCAAGACGCAATAAAACCAAACAACAAATAATAAATAACAAATCGACCATTTACATCTCAGCATTGGCAATGCCTCTGCTGTTATGAAGAAGTACAAAAACGGAGACACTGACATGAATTCCCTCAATATAGGTCGCTATCGCTGGACAATCTGCGCCCTGCTCTTCTTCGCGACCACGATCAATTATCTCGATCGACAAGTCCTCAGTTTGTTGGCACCCGATTTGAGCAAAGAGTTTGGCTGGACCAATAGCGATTACGCCAATATCACCGCAGTCTTTCAGTTTGTGTATGCGATCTCCATGCTCTTTGCGGGACGCTTCATCGATCGTATCGGAACCAAACGCGCCTTTGCCTTGGCGATTGTGATCTGGTCTATCGGCGCGATGATGCATGCTTTTGCCATCTTCTTTGGCAATGCAGTCAATACGATCGCGACCACCTTGGGCTTTGCGGCACTCCCAGTATCGATCCTTGGTTTTATGTTGTCACGCGCTATATTGGCGCTCGGTGAAGCGGGTAACTTCCCCGCTGCAATTAAAGCCACTGCTGAATATTTCCCCAAGAAAGAACGTTCTTTTGCCACAGGCATTTTTAACTCTGGCGCGAATATTGGTGCGGTTCTCGCGCCGATCACTGTGCCTTTAATTGCCGCTGCTTGGGGCTGGCAAGCCACTTTTATGATAGTCGGTGCGATTGGTTTTATCTGGATGGGATTTTGGCTCGTCTTGTACGATAAACCTGAACAACAACGTCGCCTCTCTGCCGAAGAATTCGCTTACATCCACCAAGATTCAGCACAAGAAAATGCGCAAGTAAGCGCAGCCTCAGCAGAAACAGCAGAAAGTACCGCTACTTTTTCCTGGTTCCGTTTATTGGCCTATCGTCAAACTTGGGCTTTCGCCTTTGGTAAATTTATGACGGATGGTGTGTGGTGGTTCTTCTTATTTTGGTTACCTAAATATTTGGCCGCTCAATACGACATGAAGACCACCGATTTCGTTTTCCCTTTGGCGGTGTTGTATAGCATGACCATGATCGGCAGTATTGGTGGTGGTTGGTTCCCCACTTACTTCATCAATCGTGGCGATACGCCGTATGACGGACGCATGAAAGCGATGTTAATTATCGCGCTGATACCCTTAGTCGTTTTGTTGGCGCAGCCATTCGGTTATTTAGGATTTTGGGTGCCAGTGATCTTGATCGGTATCGGTGCTTCTGCTCATCAGGCATGGTCAGCGAATATCTTTACCACCGTATCCGACATGTTCCCTAAACATGCGGTCGCCTCAGTAGTCGGCATTGGTGGCATGGCCGGTGGTCTCGGTGGTGTCTTGATTACCAAGCTCGGTGGTTGGCTGTTTGATTACTATGGTAGCCAAGGTCAGCTACAAACTGGTTACACTATCATGTTTGCTATTTGCGCTTTAGCCTACGTGGTGGCCTGGAGCGTGATGAAAACGCTGGTACCGAAATACAAAGTGATTCATTCTGTGTAAGCGCATTGATCTATGTTGACGACTCTTCCTTTTGAACGCGTAGCCGATGTCCGCAGTGGCGTCGGTGAAAGCCCTTTCTGGCATGTTGCGGAGCAAGCGTGGTATTGGGTCGCCATCACAGAAAAAAAGATCTGGCGCTATTGCCCCACGGCGCCATCTAGCCAAGCTAGTTTGCAATGTTGGAATACCGATGAAATGTTAGGCTGCTTAACCCAAGCCGCCGATGGAAGTTTTATCGCTGGCATGGAAAGCGGCGTCTT
>CANHZI010000264.1 GCA_947464955.1 Oxalobacteraceae bacterium | reverse complement strand
GCGAGTCAGTATGTCAATTTGAATTTATTGAAGTAAGGAAGAGATCATGGAACAGACAGTTAGTTTAGAAAATGCACAGGCAATGACGTTTCAAGCGCCAGTCAAGCCGATTACGGCAGAGACTTGGCCAGTAGAGGACGTCATGGCATTGTTCGACCTGCCATTCAATGATTTGCTCTTTAAGGCGCAAGTTTTGCACCGTGAAAATTTCCCGAATGGTGACGTGGAATTGGCGACATTGTTGTCGATCAAAACGGGTGGCTGCGAAGAAGATTGTGGCTACTGCCCCCAGGCGGCGCGTTACGATACTGGCGTTGAAGCGAAAAAAATGCTCGACGTACGTCAGGTTTTAGATGCAGCCAAAGCAGCACGTGAAAGCGGTGCGACACGTTTTTGTATGGGGGCGGCATGGCGTTCTCCAAAAGATCGTGACATGGAAAAAGTCGAAACCATGGTGCGCGAAGTGAAGGCGATGGGCTTAGAGACCTGTGCTACATTGGGTATGCTCAAAGAAGAACAAGCACAGCGTTTGAAAGATGCAGGCTTGGATTACTACAACCACAATCTCGACACCGCACCAGAGTTCTACAACAACGTGATTTCCACGCGTGACTATCAAGATCGTCTTGATACCTTAGGCCACGTGCGCACTGCGGGCCTCAAAGTATGTTGTGGAGGTATCGTCGGTATGGGCGAAACACGCCGTCAACGTGCGGGCTTGATCGCGCAATTAGCGAACTTGAATCCTTACCCAGAATCGGTGCCGGTCAATCACTTAGTACAAGTGGAAGGTACACCTTTGCACGGCCTAGACCCACTTGATCCTTTGGAATTTGTACGCACGATCGCAGTGGCACGTATCACGATGCCGAAAGCACGTGTGCGTTTATCCGCAGGCCGTCGTCAAATGGGAGAAGCGGTTCAAGCGATGTGTTTCTTGGCTGGCGCGAATTCGATTTTCTATGGCGATAAATTGTTAACGACCGATAATCCAGAAGCAGAAGACGACAAAGTCTTGTTGGAAAAATTGGGTTTGAAGACGCGTGGCGTGGTGGAGAAAAAAGCGGGAAATTGTAGTTAATTTCGGGACTATTGATGAAACGTCTTGGACTGCTTTTTATTTTTTTCTTTTCCTTTTTCGCGTCTGCACAAGAGATAGTCGTTACGCCGCAGAGTGTGGTTATAAAAGAGAAAAAAAGGGTATTTCTAAACTATGAAGAAGTCATTGAATCCCTACCGCGCTTACAAAAAGTATTAAAGCAAAGCAAAAGATTTAGCCCTTGTTGGCACCTAAGCTTTACACCTGAAACTGTAGATGTCAGGGACTATGAATTTTGGATAGACGCACAGGAAAATCGTTACCCTATTGATTTGGGGAGTGGCAATTGCCTCGAGTTTAAGGAAGATCCAAAGTTTATCGGCGGCTTTGTCGATGGCGCTTCGAAAGTTAAGTTAGAAAAACATGAGCGAAAACCAACGCAAGCTAGTGTTGTTCTGTGGCTCAAAATCGCTTATGAAGAGGCACCGGTAAGCTATCGAGATTTATGGGGCGGTGTATCAACTACTCCAGGGCGAATTAAGCCGGCTGAAAAATTGCAGTCATTTTTTGGCATTGGCAAAAGCGATTTCTTTGTCGCTAAGGAGTTGCTTTTGAACGTTAGTGAGGGAAGTCAGTTGCAAGTCGTCAGGTCTGATGGCTCGTTTCTAGTGCTGAATGAGAAGAATGGTTGGATTGCTGTGTCGTGTGATGCTGGTATTTTCGAACAAAATTCGAGTGTCGTTTTTAATGGTAAGTTAAATTTTGGTTTGGCTGAAATTAAGCAACCAATTTAGTCTTAGAGTTTTTCTGTGCAAATGCTATTTTTATTGCATAAATTTTTGATTGGATAGTTATGTTTAGCAAAATCCTCATCGCCAATCGTGGCGAAATTGCTTGCCGTGTTGCAGCGACTGCGCGTCGCATGGGCATTAAGACCGTAGCGGTGTACTCCGAAGCGGATGCCAATGCTAAGCATGTGGCGGTGTGTGATGAAGCGGTGTTAATTGGTCCA
This sequence comes from Oxalobacteraceae bacterium, assembly GCA_947464955.1. Classification (GTDB taxonomy): domain Bacteria; phylum Pseudomonadota; class Gammaproteobacteria; order Burkholderiales; family Burkholderiaceae_D; genus Undibacterium. Next base: position 1,163 of record CANHZI010000264.1, on the reverse strand, counting down.
GCACCTGCCAAAGAAAGTTATCTGCGCGCCGATAAAATTATCGAGGTGGCATTGGCGACGGGTGCGCAAGCGATTCACCCTGGCTATGGTTTCTTGTCTGAGAATAGTGAGTTTGCGAATGCTTGCGCCAAAGCGGGTATCGCTTTCATTGGCCCGCCAGCTTCCGCAATTGAAGCGATGGGTAGCAAGTCTGCTGCGAAGTCTCTGATGGAAAAAGCCAATGTACCTTTGGTGCCTGGTTATCACGGCGACAATCAAGATCCAGATTTCTTGCAAGGCGAAGCGAACCGCATTGGCTATCCCGTGTTATTGAAAGCCAGCGCAGGCGGCGGTGGTAAAGGCATGCGCGTGATCGAGAAGTCTGCTGACTTCAAAGATGGTTTAGCTTCATGCAAACGGGAAGCGATCAATTCTTTTGGCGACGATAAAGTCCTCGCTGAAAAATATTTGCAGCGCCCACGCCATATTGAGATTCAAGTGTTCGCTGACACGCATGGCAATTGTGTTTACTTGTTTGAACGCGATTGCTCAGTACAACGTCGCCACCAAAAAGTGTTAGAAGAAGCACCCGCGCCAGGTATGACCGCTGAACGTCGCGCAGCGATGGGCGAAGCGGCTGTAGCGGCAGCAAAAGCAGTGGGCTACGTTGGCGCCGGCACGGTAGAGTTCATCGCAAACCAAGACGGCTCTTTCTATTTCATGGAAATGAATACGCGTCTGCAGGTTGAGCACCCAGTGACGGAAATGATCACGGGCACCGATTTGGTCGAATGGCAATTGCGCGTGGCTGCTGGTGAAAAACTGCCATTGCAACAATCAGAGTTGCGGATTCATGGTCATGCTATCGAAGCGCGCGTCTATGCGGAAAATCCGGAAAAAGGTTTCTTGCCATCGATCGGTACCTTGCGCCATGCCCGCACACCAAGCGCTGTCAATTTCGAACTTGGTGGTTCACCAGACCCAGCGGCATTTAGGATAGATAGTGGTGTACGCGAGGGCGATACGATTTCACCGTTCTACGATCCTATGATCGCTAAGATGATTGTGTGGGGCAAAGATAGAACAGAAGCCTTGGCACGTATGGCACAAGCTTTGTCGCAGTACCAAATTGTGGGCTTGAATTCGAACATCGCTTTCTTGTCTCGCTTGATTGAGAGCCAGGC
>CANHZI010000263.1 GCA_947464955.1 Oxalobacteraceae bacterium | reverse complement strand
TCCATTTTTCCATCTATTCCACAAATCCGCCTTTTGAGCAGTTGACAAACCTGGACGTCCCATTTGTACCATAACAATCTCCCTTCAAAATCTATATTAAACCAGAAGGTGCTGCTTTGACCGGTTGAACCCACCGCCGCGTACTTTGCCAGGGAGTCAGAGTAAAGTACGCATTCATTGAAGCTCATAGATATCAATACCGTTTAACGAGCCTGTGCCGCGTTCTAAAGGTAAATCGTAGCGGATTCTATGCTTGGAAGAAGAATCCTTTATCTGAACGCGCGAAGGCAAATGCGCAGATTCTGGTCGACATTAAACAAGCTTATGTTGAGAGCGGAGGAATTTATGGGAGTCCACGCATCCATAGGGATTTAAAGGAAGCTAGAATTGCATGCGGTGAGAACAGAGTCGCAAAAATTATGCGTGACGCTCAACTGAAATCTGCACGAGGGTATCGTAAGCCAAGATTTAAAGCAGGTAAGCCGATGATCGCAGCACCGAATCGACTAGAGCAACGTTTTAATGTTGATCAAGCTGATACTGCATGGGTGACGGATATTACCTACATTCGTACTTATGAAGGATGGCTTTATCTGTCGGTGGTCATAGATCTTTACTCAAGAGCTGTCGTTGGTTGGTCGATGAAATCAACGATGGCGACAGAAATTGTTCTCGATGCGTTATTGATGGCTGTTTGGAGAATGCACCCTAAGCACCCCATTATTATTCATTCAGATCAAGGCAGTCAGTTTGGCTGTGATGATTTTGGACGTTGGTGCAAAGAGCATCAACTTGTGCCAAGCAAGAGTAGACGTGGGAATTGTTACGATAATGCGGTAGCTGAATCATTCTTTAGTAATTTGAAGAAAGAGCGCGTAAGGCGGAAAATTTATGCAACAAGGGAGGAGGCGCGATCTGACATTTTTGATTACATCGAAGTGTTCTACAATCGCAAACGGCGACATAGTCATTTGAATCAGATGAGTCCCCTAGCTTTCGAGCAACAACAATTTGGAAGTTAAGAGTTGTCTACAAAATTAGGGGAAGTCCAAAATGAAGGGCGACGACCGTAAGAAATTTATGTCAACCTGTCTGAAAAAATCGGTGAAGTAGATATCGACTTTGATGCCTATATATCCAGCTGCATGGTCGTGGTCTATCGTCGATGATCGAAAAGCCCACTTACCAAACCCGTGTTGAGATGGCTGTCGCACTCAGCGACACCATCAGTGATGCGAATCGCGGTGTAGAGTGTCTTGGCCTCCTGCCAAAGCTCGACTGCGGAGCGAAGTATCTCGCCATGTGCACGGCTTGTTATAAGTGCCGCGGCGTAATGTTGTGCGGCCGCATCCAAACGGCCTTCGCGACGGGCTTAAAAGCCAGCCAACAAATGCACAGCTGGCAGTAGGCAAATAGCTAAAGTCCAGTCGAACCTCAAAAGTTGAAAAACTACGCATATTCAAAAATGGATATATGGATTGACGTGTTTATTACTTTTTCGCTTATGTGTCATTACTGGCTTTATCTCGGCATGCCCTCGATTTGGGACGATGATCCGGTGTATGGCCGTATTCCATTAGTTGTGAGCGAGACGTCAAAGACCGATTCCGATTCAAATGCCGTTTGGATCACTAGCCCGAGCATTGAGCCATCTATTCTTGCACTGCAATCCATCGCTAAGATGCGCCTGACGAGCGTCGGACGATGGCATGATGGAGCAAATCCCAATTTGATTACCACTCCACTTGAACCCTGGGGATCCGGCAGAAAAATTACACGGCGGGAAGGGGTGCAACCTACAGTGAGATCGTTAACGTATTTTTTTCAAAATATTCAGTACATGTTTGATTTGAAGGAACTTACCATTACTGAAAGCGACCTTAAGGTTGTTCACGCTGTCTGTCCCAAGTTGGATCTCGAGCGATATATGGTCGGTAATTTATGGCCACTTGCTTGGCATCAGTTTCGACGCACTGTGGCTGTAAATATGTTTGCTTCCGGAATAATCAGCGATTCATCCATGCAACTCCAGATGAAGCACTTAACCCGTCTAATGTCGCTCTACTACGCGCGCGGCAATGCAGCTTTGCATCTTAACGATGGGGCACGAACGCTCCTAGTGAACGCCTTCTACGAAAACATGGGGCGCGAGTTGGCAGCGATGCTCTCGGATCGTTATGTGAGTCCCTATGGTAAAGAACACAAGGCAAAACTATTCGCGCCTGCTAATAACGGAGAGCCAATAAACTTAATCAATGAAGGTGATGCAAATCACTTAGCCAAAATTTATAGGTTGCATCAGATTGGTGGTCGATTGACTGCGGTTGGTGCGTGCATGAAAACTAGTCGATGTGATGATGGTGATGGCTTCAGCTCGGTGACCGCATGTGCTGGTGGTAATGGCAATAACCCTTGTGCACATTCTTTGTTTGATGTGGAACGGGCATCAACTAACCAAAAGCGTCTCGATGCGGTAAATCATTTGTTAAGAACGACACCAGTGGATACTCCATGGTATCGTTCTTTGGATCAAGAAAAGCGTGGACTGGAGAATTATTTTGCCTACATACGAAAAACAGCATGATCAAACACTGACCGCCGAGCAACGCTTCCGCGAAGCCTTCGAAAGATTGAAGCTCGGAGTTCCACAAGTGCTGCCAAAGGGAACGCGAGTCAGCCAAAACAACGTCGCAAAAGAAGCCAATTGCGATCCAAGTGCTCTGCGTAAGGCGCGTTATCCATTGCTGGTGATAGCGATTCAGGAGTGGGTCGATTCTCAAAAGAGCGAGCAGCCGTCATTGGCACGACAAAACCTGCTCAAGCAACGTAAAAAGAAACGCGATACACGTAAAACTATGGCGGACTTTAAAAAGCAGCGCGATCAGGCTATAGGTCTGCTCGCAGATGCTGATTTGCGAATATTGGAATTATCTGAGAAAGTCGCCGACTTGCAGGCGAAGTTGGATGAGATTAAACCTTCCGCTAAGGTTCTAAACCTCTAAAAATGAGGAGTTTTGGTATGGACATTGGGAGTATAAATCGGAAAAAAATTCAAAATTCATGGACATCGGGGGAAAGTTGCAAAACCCCCGCGCTTATTGGCCTAGCAAGGATGTCCATGCCTAGTAAACACATACTTGTCTCGCGAGTCAAGGCATCGAGTAAATTATCGGCTCATCAAACAAAACGCCAGAACAGTTGTTCTGGCGTTTTGTTTGGGCATACTTTTG
>CANHZI010000262.1 GCA_947464955.1 Oxalobacteraceae bacterium | reverse complement strand
TTTATAATCGAACGCGGCAGCATTCGACATTAGGTTACCGCTCTCCAGTTCAATATCTGGAAGACTGGATGAAGAAACAAAATCAAGAGAATCTCGCTGCATGACATTCACCTGATGGTGAACTAATTATCGAGGGAAGCTCAAAAACTCATTCAGTATTACACCAAATCGAAGTTCCAACATCAGAAGAAACAAAGACAAAAGAGACAAAGACACGAAGTCGATACCCAAAAAAAGTACTTCCACTACCCGTGCAAAAACGCGGCTCAAATGCCCCACGATAGAAAATGAAATACCTGTGCTAAAGAACCTCAGTCCAACAATACGTGGAATAATGCAACTTTCATCGGCCGTGCATTCACCACCGTAAATCGAACCACTACATCCCTTTATGCTTATCTTTCTCATGATCTTCGCCGCTGGTGTTTGGGCAGGCTTGCAAAATTCTTTAGCCGGCGGTGGCTCTTTTGTCACTTTGCCAGCGCTGATTTTGGCGGGATTATCGCCGTTGGCCGCGAATATCACATCTACTGTCGCCTTGTTTCCGGGGCAAGTTACTTCGGGTCTAGCTGGTCGTAAGCTCGTGTCGGGAGCTGGCAATCTGTCGTTCAAAATACTATTTATCGTCAGTTTGGCTGGCGGCATACTTGGTGCGCTCTTGCTATTAAACACACCATCTAGCGTTTTCGCGCGTATTGTCCCTTGGTTGGTGCTGTTCGGTACTAGCGTGTTTGCCTGGGGTAGTTTTTTCCGAAAAACGAATGAAACGACGAAACATATCGGTCCTAAAAGCGCCGCATTCGCACAATTTTGCATTGCTATTTATGGTGGTTACTTCGGTGGGGGCATCGGTTTTCTCATGATGGCCGCTTTGACCATGGCTGGTCTGGCGACCCGCGCTGCAGGTGCGACCAAAAATGCCTTGGCAGGGGTGATGAATGCATCCGCTGTCGCCCTCTTCGTCTTTTCACCAGAAGTTCATTGGCAACAAGCACTGGCTCTAGGGATCGGTGCCATCTTAGGTGGCTTGATGGGTTCTTGGGCATTACATCGCGTTAATGAGAAAATTTTACGTGGGGTGATAGTTACAATTGGTGTGTTATTAACTATCGGCTTGTTCGTCAAACCTATTTAAACAAATACGATCATGGCATTGAGTATTTCTTACGAAGACATCGTCACGGCGCATCAGAGAATTCAGGCTTACATTCATCAAACACCCGTTCTACAGTCAACAACATTTAATCAGCTCGTCGGCGCAGAAGTTTTCTTTAAGGCAGAAAATACCCAAAGAATGGGCGCTTTTAAATTTCGAGGTGCATGTAATGCATTACTCCAGTTTGACGAGCATCAGAAGAAAAAAGGCGTTGTCACTTTTTCATCTGGTAACCATGCGCAAGCGATCGCGCTCGCCGCTCGTGAATTGGGAATGAGAGCGGTGATCGTTATGCCACAAGATGCACCTCAAATTAAAATTGACGCCACACGTGGCTATGGCGGCGAAGTGGTACTTTATGATCGCTACACAGAGGATCGCGAAGCCATCGGCCAAAAGCTAGCGCAAGAACAAGGTTTGACTTTGATTCCACCTTACGATCATCCGCACGTCATGGCTGGACAAGGTACATGTGTTAAAGAGCTCATCGAGGAAGTCGGCAGTCTAGATTACTTAATTGTTCCACTCGGCGGCGGCGGTTTGCTCTCTGGCGCAGCGCTCGCGGCAAAAACGCTAGTACCACGATGCACTGTGCTTGGCGTTGAACCTGAGGCTGGCAACGATGGACAGCGTTCCTTCGAAAGCGGCTCAATTGTTCACATCGATACGCCAAAGACGATCGCTGATGGTGCTCAAACGCAGCACTTAGGACAATACACTTTTCCTGTGATCCAAACTTATGTCGATGCCATTCATACTGTCAGCGATGCTGAGCTGGTGGCTGCCATGCGTTTTTGTGCCAGTCGTATGAAGACCGTGGTTGAACCCACGGGGTGCCTGGGCATCGCGTTAGCAATGCAAGTAAACTTAAACCTCAAAGGGAAGCGTGTCGGCATTCTCATATCGGGTGGAAACGTCGACATTCAGCGCTTTGCGCAATTGTTATTGGCGTAAACACGCGATAAAGGCTAGACAAAGGCGAGCTCATCTCTTAAAAGTCCTTGCTTGAAGCAGCGAGGACACCTACATTGAGGAACTTAGGTAATATACATTTTCACTCGGATCACACCCCAAAAGGAACGGCTATGCTAAAGATAGAAGTGAATTCGCAAGAAAAGACAGTTAACATCGCGCCCGAAACACCCATCCTTTGGGCCATACGCGACTCCTTAGGTTTAACTGGGACAAAGTTCGGCTGTGGTATCGCCCAATGTGGCGCCTGTACTGTACACCTCGATGGTCAAGCGATACGATCCTGCGTCACGCCTGTTTCAGTCGCATCCGGAAAACACCTCACTACGATTGAAGCGATTGGCAACGACCCAGTTGGAAAAATCGTACAAGAAGTATGGGTCCAACACGATGTGGCGCAATGTGGCTACTGTCAAAGCGGCCAAATTATGAGCGCGACTGCCCTGCTCAAATCTAACAAACATCCTACTGATCAGCAAATCGAAAGCGCCATGGCTGGAAATATCTGCCGCTGTGGAACCTATCAACGCATTCGCACAGCCATTAAAGCTGCAGCGAAACAATTGGCTTAATTGCTCAGGATCGAAAGGTTAGCAAATGAAATTCGAACATCTACAAGACTTGAGCCAAGTACCAAAAATCCTTCAGCAACATCGTCAAAAGACCGATCTTCCAAGCGCCCACGCGGCAAGTCGACGCCAATTCCTCAAAATGAGCGTTGGTACAGGATTTGCTCTCGGCATGTTTCCATTGATGGCTGAGGCACAGGGAACTAATGGCGTCGCCAATAGTTTAAAACCAACTCAGCAGCCACAGGCGTTTTTGAATATTGCCAATGATGGCACGGTTACCGTCACCATTAATCGACTCGAATTTGGACAAGGTATACAAACGGCATTAGCGATGATTTTAGCGGAGGAGCTCGATGCTGACTGGAGCAAAGTTCGTAGCGTCCATGGAAATGCCAATCCTGCATACGTTGATCCGGCTTTTGGCATGCACATTACAGGCGGTTCCGGCTCGGTTAAAAACTCCTTCATTCAATATCGTGAACTTGGTGCACGTGCTCGCGCGATGCTAATTACAGCGGCTGCCAACAAATGGAATGTATCACCTGCATCAATTCACACTGATGCAGGTGTTTTGA
>CANHZI010000261.1 GCA_947464955.1 Oxalobacteraceae bacterium | reverse complement strand
TCAACCGAACAAGCGGCTAGTGTGCCGCCTCTGTACGATTGGCGTGCACCTTCGACCTACATCCGTCGCCCGCCATACTGGGAAGGTGCTTTGGCAGGCGAGCGTACCATGAAAGGCATGCGTCCTTTGGCGGTCTTGGGTGACAACATCACGACTGATCACTTGTCGCCTTCAAACGCGATCATGCTCGATAGTGCGGCTGGTGAATACTTGGCGAAAATGGGTTTGCCTGAAGAAGACTTCAACTCTTACGCAACCCATCGTGGTGATCATCTGACCGCACAACGTGCGACTTTCGCGAACCCAACCTTGAAGAATGAAATGGTGCGTGACGCCGACGGCAAAATCAAAGCAGGCTCTTTAGCCCGCATTGAACCGGAAGGCAAAGTCACTCGCATGTGGGAAGCGATTGAAACCTACATGGAACGTAAACAACCATTGATCATTGTCGCTGGTGCTGATTACGGTCAAGGCTCTTCACGCGATTGGGCAGCGAAGGGCGTACGTTTGGCGGGCGTTGAAGTGATTGCGGCCGAAGGTTTTGAACGTATCCACCGCACCAACTTGATTGGCATGGGTGTATTGCCACTCGAATTTAAAGCGGGCGTGAATCGCTTGACCTTAGCTTTAGATGGTACAGAAACCTATGACGTGATTGGCGAGCGGACTCCACGCGCGACTTTGACTTTAGTCATTCATCGTAAAAATGGTGAACGCTTAGAAGTGCCAATGACCTGTCGTTTAGATACAGCCGAAGAAGTGTCGATATACGAAGCGGGCGGGGTGTTGCAACGTTTTGCGCAAGATTTTTTGGCATCGACGAAGTCCGCTTGAAGAAGTAGATGATTGTCATTCCTGCGAAAGCAGGAAATGTAGGGCGGGTGAAACCCGCGCAGTCACGCCGACGAGCACCTGAGCGGCGCGGGTTGCGCCCGCCCTACGAAATTTGAGAATTACATTTGGAAATGAGACGGATTTGTGGAAAAGCGAACAGAATAAAAATGGAAGGCAAGCGAAGAAAATCGATGTCCAACGAGCGTTAGAAATTGCGATGGATAAGATTGATGGTAGAAAAGAACTAGACTACTAACAGCTTGAACAAATAGATGATTGTCATTCCTGCGAAGGCAGGAATCTAGTGGCGTTGATTGATGACCTAAAGACACTGGGCTCCTGCTTTCGCAGGAGCGACGATGAAATAGTGTGCTGTTTAACATAGAGAGAGCTTCTTCATCGTTTTTCCGAAGTGAAGTGCTTAAAAAAAGAGGAAAGAAATGTCCCACCCAGCCCAAATCAAAATTCCCGCTGTCTACATGCGCGGCGGCACCAGCAAAGGTGTATTTTTCCGAGTGCAGGATTTGCCAGCGGCAGCACAACAACCTGGCGCAGCGCGCGATGCCTTGTTGTTGCGCGTGATCGGCAGCCCAGATCCTTACGGCAAACAAATCGACGGTATGGGCGGCGCCACTTCCAGCACCTCGAAAACAGTATTGCTGGCGAAGAGTAACAAACCCGATCACGATGTTGATTATTTGTTTGGCCAAGTCGCCATCGATAAAGCTTTCGTCGATTGGAGCGGCAATTGCGGCAATCTTTCTGCTGCCGTCGGTTCATGCGCGACCAGCATGGGCTTGGTCGACAACGTGCCGCAAAACGGTATCGCCATCGTACGCATCTGGCAGGCAAATATCGCCAAGACAATTATTGCCCATGTGCCTATGACCAACGGCGAAGTGCAAGAAACAGGTGACTTCGAACTCGATGGCGTCACCTTTCCAGCCGCCGAAGTTCAACTCGAATTTATGGACCCAGCAGCTGAAGAAGAGGGCGCTGGGGGGGCTATGTTCCCCACGGGGAATCTGGTCGACGATTTGGAAGTACCAGGCATCGGCACTTTAAAAGCGACTATGATCAACGCCGGCATCCCAACCATTTTCGTCAACGCAGAAGAAATCGGCTATACCGGCACTGAATTGCAAGACGCGATCAATAGTGATGCTGCGGCCTTGGCGAAGTTCGAAACTATTCGCGCTTACGGTGCGGTGCGCATGGGTTTGATTAAACACATCGATGAAGCAGCAAAACGTCAACATACGCCGAAAGTCGCATTTGTATCCAAGCCTTTGGATTATGTGTCGTCGAGCGGAAAACAAGTGCATGCAAACGAAATTGATTTGTGTGTGCGTGCACTGTCGATGGGTAAGTTACATCACGCGATGATGGGTACGGCGGCGGTTGCCATCGGCACAGCAGCTGCGATTCCTGGCACTTTAGTTAGTTTGGCGGCAGGCGGAGGAGAACGCTCTGCAGTTCGTTTCGGCCATCCATCAGGCACCTTGCGCGTCGGCGCTGAGGCGCAGTTGGTGGAGGGGGAATGGGTTGTGAAGAAGGCGAGTATGAGTCGTAGTGCTCGGGTGTTGATGGAAGGTTTTGTTCGAGTTCCTGGCGATTGTTTTTGAGTTTGCTGTTTTGAATTGAGGTCTGTAGGTCGGGGGTGGCCCGATAGGTTGGACTATAGTCCAACGAATCACTTTCTCTGCTTCGCCAAAGAAAGTAAGCAAAGAAAGGCGACCACGCTGCCACTGCCCTTCGGGTTCCCAATTGTGCAAGACAAAAAATGGGAAAGTGTTGAAACTCGCCTTCGGCTCAGACAGCAACACTTTCTTTATCCATTTTCTGTCTTGCACAATTGGCAGTGTCAGAAGTGGTTGAAGGTCAAAAACAACATCCAAACAATCAGCCTCAAACTGTTTGGAAAGCATTGCGGGTCGTCGTGATCGCGGTTTTGGTTTTATCGCATGTAGCGCTGCCAATTGTGCAAGGCGAAAATGGGAAAAAGAGAGTCAGATGTCTGAGCGTAGCGAGTTTCTGACTCTCCCCATTTTTGGCTTGCGCAATTGGGTACCCGAAGGGCAGCGATACCTGCGTCGCCTTCTTTTGCTTACTTTTCTTGGCGAAGCAAGAAAAGTGAGTGGCCGCCGGGCCACACCCGGCCAGCGAACTTAGAGGAATCAAAAAAGAGAAATTGAGAACAACAGACTTGATGTAGTACAAAAGGCGAATAACTAAAACAAACAATAATCAACTACGCGCCATACAAAATTCAAACCAAAACGCTATAAAAACTGGAGACACCATGAACTACCAAGATTTTTATCAAGCTTCAATTCAAGACCCCGCCACATTCTGGGATCAACAAGCCCAACTCATCAGTTGGCACAAACCCTATACCCAAGTGCTCGATCACAGTAAACCGCCATTCGCCAAATGGTTTGTCGGTGGGGAAACCAATCTTTGTTATAACGCGATTGATCGTTGGTTGG
>CANHZI010000260.1 GCA_947464955.1 Oxalobacteraceae bacterium | reverse complement strand
TCCATCGTTGCACCGCTACTGAGCTTAAAGACTTCGGTGCGTTTTTGCATCTCCACCCATTTGCCCTGATAGCGATAGTTTTGCGGCTTATCGGGTTGGATGTCATACACATACAAATCTTCTTGGTCGATACTCATGATGGTCAAGCCGAAAGCAATGCTGCCGTTATGGCCGATAGAGATACCCGGAAGTGCAGGTTCACCCGCACCGATGACATCTAAGCCTGGGGCACTCAGATGGGTGATGTAACGCAGTGAGGGCGCAGAGTAGGCGCGGTGTGGATCGTTTGCCATCATGGCGCGGCCGGTTGCAGATTTGCTCGGTGAAATCACCCAGTTATTGCTACCTTCCATTTTGTCACTGTCATTGATCTCCAATTTCGCCAAGCGATTTTCCTCGGCCTCTGCGCTGAGCTTGGCAATTGGTGTGATGGCCGCACTGAAGGGGACGTTTTGCGTGGCTAAGGTAAACTGACGTAAAACTTCATCTGGTAGGCAGGGATCAAGTCCCTCAGGAAGTTTGGTTTGCCACGTTGGTGATAGACGTTGTCTTACTTCATCTAAACTGACATCACCTGCGCAAGCCATCTTGGCGCGATTGACTTCGGACGTGAGATTGCGCGTCAGGCCATGACTACGAATTCTTACCACGTCTTCTGCTTGCCAAAGTGCGGGGCGATAGTTCAAGGCTTTGAATTCAGGCGGCAATTGCTCGGGATGTTGATTGAGATAATGAACGTAGGCGTTAATCCCCGCCACAAATTGTTGGGTGAGTCGTTGCGATTGTTTGCCATAGGCCGCCCACTCTTTTTTCATATCACCGCGATACAGAAATAAACGTGCGGCACGATCTTGCTCTAAATAGGCTTGACCAAATACCTCAGACAATTGTCCTAGCCCACGACGACGCCACAAGTCGATTTGAAATAGACGATCACGCGCTGCATTGAAGCCCTGAGCCAAAAACACGTCATCTTCGCTCTTAGCATAAATGTGAGGAACGCCCCACTGGTCCACCACAATTTCCGCGGCTTGTTTGAGTCCTTTTACCTCAATTTGCGTCTTTGAGACGGCCTTATCAGTCGCGGCATGAACCGTTGGAAGATGGCAGAGTAGCAAGAGGAGGGCAGTGCGTTGAAGCGGGAGGCCGGTTGTGAATGTGGTTTTTCGCATGATTGCTGGTCGATTAAGGGTTTGTTTTGACAATAGCTTAGACTACACTGATCTGAGTTTTAAATGGAATGCATCGAAGTATAAAGCGTGTTTATTTGATTTCGTGCCGCGTTTTTTGCATTTCGTCGCACAGTGTTTGTTTTCATCATATGACTTACGTAGCATCTGCAATGTGAGATGGCGCCCATGCACTCGGTATGGCTCGCCTAATCCTTAACCCATAACGGAAAAGAGCAGATATGGAACAAGTAATCGATACTCCTACGCAAGCGCCGCCACCGACTCCCGTCAAAGACCTCAAACCAATCGCGCCAGCTGAGCGTATTGAAGCGATCGACGTAGTTCGTGGCTTCGCTTTGATCGGTATTTTCTTCATGAACATCGAGTGGTTTAATCGTTCGTTTAATGAATTTCAAGACGGCATTCCTGCAAGTGCGCATGGGCTCGATTGGCTCGCCACTTACTTCGTCAACTTCTTTGTCGCCGGTAAGTTTTGGACGATATTTTCCTTGTTGTTTGGTATGGGTTTCGCGGTGATGTTGACAAGATCTGAAGATACCGGCCGCGCTTTTTTGGTGCCCTATATTCGTCGTGTGCTCGCCTTGGGTGTATTTGGCATGATGCATACCATTCTATTGTGGCCTGGCGATATCTTGTTTAGTTACGCTTTTACCGCGGCCGGATTGTTGTTTGTTTTGTTTGGAACATGGAAATCCTTCCTCGCCAGTGCAGTTCTGATTTTGGGCTTGGCTTTTGTGCCGGGAATGGGATCTGCAGGTGTATTAGTTGGTGAATTGGTGTTGATGGGATTAATCGCACTGTTTATTCGTCATGAGCGCATTTTCAACGTACTTGGTCTGCGGATGCCTTTGGTTTCCATTATCTTTCTCATCTTGGGCATCATTGCAAGTATTGCTGCTGTTGCTGCTTTCTTTGTGCCGCCTATGGCCGATGCCAAGCGTGAGATTATGGCGGGTGCGTTCTTCTTGTTGGCTTCTGCCTTCGTTGCCGCGAAATTCCGTGAGCCAGTGAATTCTCGCTTTTGGCGCACAGGAGTGTGGATCTACAGCATGCCATTCGTGATTGGCATCGTTTATTCGACGATCAACTATCAGAAACCTTTGGAAAACGTGTTTAATTCTCCTGAAGCAGTTAAGCTCTCGATCGAAATGGAAGCAAAAAATAAGATCGAAGAAGATGCGAAGAAAGCGGCAGAAGCTGCCGGAAAAAAATATGTGAAACCTGAAGAGAAAAAAGAAGACAAGAAAGTCGTAAAAACCGAGGCGCAGAAGAAGATTGAGCGTGATGCGAGATCGATCGTCGATATTCACGAGAATCAAAAGAAAATTGAAGAAGACAAGAAAGTCTTAACCATCGGTAGTTACACCGATGTTGTGAAACATCGTTGGAAAGAATTTGTCGATGGCCCCTTCAATGCAGCTGGCCAGGCATTCTCGGCAATTGCTTTGTTCTTGATGGGTGTCTGGTTTGTACGTGCTAAGATCATTACCAAAGCAAAAGAAAATCTTGGTTTCTTCAAACAGTTGGCAATGTGGGGGTTGCCGATTGGTTGGGGACTCAGTATTTTTGCGAGTACGATCAACGTTAGCCATGTTGCTGGTGTGACTGGTGATGGCTCAGGCTTAATGCGAAATTTGGTGATGTTTTCGAATTTGCCTACTTGTTTAGCCTACGTCAGTATCGTAGTTCTGATGGTGTATAGCACCTCAGTATTTTCCAAGATTAAAGTACTGGCTCCGTATGGGCGCATGGCATTGACGAACTATTTGATGCAATCCTTGATTCAAGCTAGCTTCTTTTATGGTTGGGGCTTTGGACATTTCGGTATGGGGCGCGCTTCACAGTTAGCATTTGCTATCGGTGTGGTGTGTATCCAGGTGGCGTTTAGCCATTGGTGGTTAGCGCGTTTCCGTTATGGACCTATGGAATGGATCTGGCGCGGTATCACTTATTGGCAAGTGCCTGCTTTGCGGATTGATTCAAAAGAATTAAAGCCACAAGCTGCATAGGATAGAAAAACTGATTAATGCGCTCCCCATTTTGTGGTGAACTGAACCCCAAAAGTTGGACACCAACTTTTGGGGTTTTTTAATGGCTAAACATACAGAAGAGTTTAAATACCGTGTAGTACGAGAGTATTTAAATGGCTCGCTGGGGTACGTTGCCCTAGGTAAGAAATACGACTTGCAGCACT
>CANHZI010000259.1 GCA_947464955.1 Oxalobacteraceae bacterium | reverse complement strand
TGAAACTTCTACGAGAAAGGCTGGTTAGCCTCCTCAAAGACGAACGACCCGATCGAAAATTCGACCGGGTCGTCAAGGCAAAACCAAACAGATATGCCGTTCGTACGCTACGAAAAACTTCTTAACTGAACGGCATTACCTACGTTGAGGGGATTTTTCATACCTTACAGATGCGATTATTTGCTAGTTGCGGGCTTTGATGCACTGCTCGCTGCAGGCACCGCTTTGCTTGCAGCACTTGGTGTAGCCGCTGCCGCCGGCGCTGCCGGTTTAACAACTGCAGGCGCGCTCGCTGCCGCTGAAGCCGACGCCGAAGCACTAGCTGCGCGAGGCTTACCATTGATCGTCAAACCTGCTTCAGACAGTTTCGCCGCGCTCTTGTCGCCAATACCTTTAACACGTGATTCAAAGTCTGCCCAATCCTTGAATTCACCATGTTTTTTGCGCTCACTCAAGATTGCCTTCGATTTCACCGGTCCCAAACCTTTGATACCATCAAGCGCAGCTTGGTCAGCCTTATTTACATCCACATCAGCAAAAGCGAATGCTGCGGTTGTGGCTAAAGTAGCGAGCAAAGTCGTTGTAGCGAGCAAAATTCTTTTGAACATGTAAAACTCCTGATTAAGATTTTTAAAACACACTTTACCTACAAAACACAGTTTCGCGAAGAATCGTCTATGTTCTTATGCCTTAAACGCGAGCAAAACCTTATGGTTGACCTTGAACTAAATTATGCTCCTTAAGGTGTCACTGATCAGCTGGAAACAACTCTTCTCTCGTCACAGTGGCTGTTCCTAATTTACCGACTACAATACCACCGGCTTTGTTAGCGATTAACACGGCATCTGACAAACTCTTACCTTCCGCTAGCATAGCCGCGACTGTCGCAATGACGGTATCGCCCGCCCCAGAAACGTCATACACTTCACGGGCCACTGCAGGCACATGCAGGACTTCCTCTGCGGTAAATAGGGTCATACCTTCTTCGGATCTCGTCAATAGAAATGCTTCTAGATTTAGACTTTGGCGTAATGCTTGTACTTTCTGTGTTAGCTCTTCTTCTGTGCGCCACTCACCGATGATCTGCTTTAACTCCGATTTA
The DNA here is from genome assembly GCA_947464955.1 of Oxalobacteraceae bacterium. Taxonomy (GTDB): domain Bacteria; phylum Pseudomonadota; class Gammaproteobacteria; order Burkholderiales; family Burkholderiaceae_D; genus Undibacterium. Next base: position 2,327 of record CANHZI010000259.1, on the reverse strand, counting down.
TTCGGCGTCAACATGGTCGCACCTGCATACTTCGCAAAATCACTTCCTTTTGGATCAACGAGAACAATCTTGTTTTGCGCCTTTGCTGCCGCAATCATCGTTGACACGTTGACCAAACTGCCCTTGGCATAATCGGACAAAATCAACACATCAAAATCGGCCAGCAAGCTGGTGAAGCGTGTCAATTTATCCTGCAATACCTGATCGCTTGGCTTCTCTTCAAAGTCAACTCGAATTAATTGCTGTTGGCGACCAATTACTCGCAGCTTGATGATCGTTGAAATTTGAGGGTCATGATTGAGATAGCTGCCAATGCCGGAGCTCTTAAGCAAGTCTTCCACACTGCGCCCAGCCTCGTCTTCACCGATCACGCCGAGAAGACCCGTCTCCACACCCAAAGCCACCGCATTGCGGGCGACATTGGCGGCACCGCCTAGACGTTCCTCACGACGTTCAACGCGCACAATCGGTACTGGAGCCTCAGGCGAGATGCGATTAACCTCGCCGAACCAATAACGGTCCAGCATAATGTCGCCAACCACTAAGATGCGTTTATTCGTCATATCAATTTTTCGTCAATACTGCACGGCCAATCGCGTGATATTCAATTCCTGCTTGTTTCACCAAGGCTGGATCGAACAGATTTCGTCCATCGAATACGATAGCAGTTTTCAAGCTAGTTTGAATCGAAGCCAAGTTCGCTTGACGGAAAGTCTTCCATTCAGTGACGATAATCAAGGCATCCGCATTCGGCAAAGCTGCATCCTGGTTTTCCACAAAACGAATCTGTTGTAATAGCTCAGGGCGATTCGCAAAATCCAAGGCCAATACACGTTTGGCCTCTTCAATCGCAACCGGGTCATAAGCGGCAATACTTGCGCCGGCGCTCAACAACTCATCAATCAATACACGAGAAGAAGCGGCACGCATATCATCTGTATCCGGTTTAAACGCCAGGCCCCATAGCGCAAAATGTTTGCCCTTGAGATCCACACCAAAGCGACTTTTAACTTTCGCGCCCAAGACTTGTTTTTGCGCTTCATTGACTTCTTCAACCGCAACCAAGATGCGTAAATCTTGTCCATATTCCTGTGCAGTACGTGACAAAGCTTGCACATCTTTAGGGAAACAGGAACCGCCATAGCCACAGCCCGCTAACAAGAAGCTCGGTCCAATACGTGGATCAGAACCAATACCATGGCGCACAGCTTCGATATCAACACCAACTTTGTCCGCCAAATTCGCTAATTCGTTCATGAAGGAGATACGCGTCGCCAACATCGCATTTGCCGCATACTTCGTGAACTCCGCAGAGCGCACATCCATCCAATAAATCTTGTGACCGTTTTCTTCAAATTTGGCATAGACTTGACGCATGACCGCTTGCGCCCGCAAGCCGGTTTCGTCGGCTTCATGACCGATCACAATACGGTCAGGTTTCATGAAATCAGCAACCGCCGCACCTTCTTTGAGAAACTCAGGATTCGACGTCACTGAATAACCGATTGCCGCATTACGTTTCTGCAATTCTTCGGCAATCGCTGCCGACACTTTTCCTGCTGTACCAACCGGCACCGTCGACTTATCAACGATCACTTTGAACCCTGTCATATGGCGACCAATGTTGCGTGCGGCCGCGACTACATACTGCAGATCAGCAGAACCATCTTCATCTGGCGGCGTGCCTACCGCGATAAATTGAACATCGCCATGCGCCACGCTGGCTGCCACATCAGTGGAAAACTGCAAGCGCCCAGCGGCACGGTTACGCGCAACCACTTCATCTAATCCTGGTTCGTGAATTGGGATCCCGCCTGCATTTAAAATGTCGATTTTTCTTTGGTCCACATCCAAACAAAAAACATCATGGCCAACTTCAGCCAGGCATGCGCCTGTGACCAAACCAACATACCCAGTTCCAATAATTGTTATTTTCATTTTTGATTTTTTCCAAACAAGACGTTCAAGCTTAGGCAATACCATCAAGCTCTTCTTAATTCATCACATTCAATTCTTCTGTGCGGCGTGGCGGATACGTTTCCCACTTACTGCAACCTGGACATTGCCAATAAAATTGGCGCGCTTTGAAGCCACAATGCGTACACTGATAGCGCGTCAAGCGTTGCGCATAACCAGAAACCAGATTCTTTACCAAGGAAAGCTCAGGGCGCACTTCAGGTGCCGCCACCATCAAGCGTGCATCGAGTAATTTATCGAGGCCTAACAAAGTTGGCGTACGGCGCAACTCCGCACTGACCAACTGATTCGCATCAGTTACAGTTTCGAGTTCTAAGGTCGCTTTGAACACCACTTCCAACAAATCAATA
>CANHZI010000258.1 GCA_947464955.1 Oxalobacteraceae bacterium | reverse complement strand
GCACATTACAGGCGGTTCCGGCTCGGTTAAAAACTCCTTCATTCAATATCGTGAACTTGGTGCACGTGCTCGCGCGATGCTAATTACAGCGGCTGCCAACAAATGGAATGTATCACCTGCATCAATTCACACTGATGCAGGTGTTTTGAAAAGTGCGGATGGTCGTAAAGCTTCATACGCAGAGTTCGCCGAGTTGGCAATGGAACAAGCCGTGCCAACGCAAGTTAATTTGAAAGATCCTAAGCAATTCCGCATCATCGGCAAACAAACGGGGCGTCTCGATGCTCGTGCAAAATCGACTGGCATACAACAATTCGGCATCGATGTTCAACGTCCCGGAATGCTGACAGCAGTGATTGCACATCCGCCGGTCTTCGGTGCCAAACTCAAATCGATCGATGACACGGCAGCCAAACAGATAGCCGGAGTCAAAGCCGTCTTTCGCATGCCTGTCGATCGCGGTGGTGAAGGTGTGGCAGTGATTGCAGACGCTTATTGGGCGGCGAAACAGGCGCGAGATGCGCTCAAGCTAGAATGGAATACCGATCAACTCGAGCTAGTTGATTCAGCAAAGCTTAAAAAACAATATCAGTCTCTAGCAAAGACAACGGGAAAACTCAAATATAACGACGACGTCAGCGCTTTAGCCAAGGCCTCAAAGAAGATTTCAGCTGAATTCTACTTTCCCTATTTAGCCCATGCTGCAATGGAGCCCCTAAACTGCACGATCGAAATGACAGGCGAAGGCACGGAGCAAAAAGCCCAAATGTGGGTTGGCAGTCAAATGCCTGGTATGGATACCATGGCAGCCGCCAATGCTTTAGGTATTCCCCCGCAAAACGTAGAAATCCATGTGCAAATGGCTGGCGGTGGGTTCGGACGCCGCGCCATCCCGACTTGCGACTATGTCACAGAAAGTGCACAACTATCGAAGATCGCGTATGCCATGGGGGTTAAGGCGCCGATTCGAACCTTATGGTCTCGCGAAGACGATATGAGAGGCGGTTATTATCGCCCTGCTCATTTACATCGTGCTGAGATTGCGTATGACGATAGTGGTAAAGTTTTGGCTTGGGATCACGTGATCGTTGGACAGTCCATCGTTGCAGGAAGCCCTTTCGAAGCATTTCTCATTAAAGATGGCATCGATGGAACAGCGGTCGAAGGAATGCGAGAACCCTATCATGTTCCGATGCGCTTATCAGTGCATCATCCTAAGGTCAATGTGCCGGTTTTGTGGTGGCGCAGCGTGGGCTCCACTCATACCGCATTCGTCATGGAGACTTTGCTGGATGAATTGGCACGCAAGACCAAACAAGATCCTGTTGCCTATCGCCTAGCCTTGATGGCAGATAAGGCGCCGCGGCATAAGGCTGCGCTGCAATTAGCAGTCGAAAAGTCGGGTTATGGCAAACGCAAGCTTCCGAAAGATCAGGCTTGGGGAATTGCAGTTCATGAGTCTTTTGAGACGGTTGTCGCGTATGTCGTTACCGCATCGGTCAACAATGGCAAACCACGATTACGCAGCGTTACCGCCGGAGTTCACTGCAATCTCGCTGTGAATCCGAAAACCATTGAAGCACAGGTGCAAGGTGCCGCGGTGATGGCATTAAGTATGTGTTTGCCAGGATCGGAAATCACCTTCAAAGACGGGCGGGTAGAACAGAGTAATTTCAGCGACTACACCGTGGCGCGCATGCCCGATGTGCCTGATATTGCGGTGCATATCGTGCCGAGTGCAGACGCTCCAACAGGTATCGGCGAACCTGGTCTACCTCCGCTGGCACCTGCGTTTGCTAACGCAATTGCGCAATTGACAGGAAAGTATTTGCGTAGTCTACCATTTAGGTTGGACTAAATGAGTTGGACTAAATAAGTTGGGCTAAACTTAACGAGCTTCGGAACAAGGTGCTCAAGAAAAAAGGCTATTCACATGCTTGTGAATAGCCTTTTTTGCATTCGGGTATTTAAGCTTATGGCATTTCGGTGCGGCTAATGCTCAGTTTGCCGTGATGTGCTTTATAGAATCGGAAGAATAGTAAGCCAAATAATCCGCCAGTCGCTGCCATCATGGTAATGAGAAAAATCACGACAGGTGTCTCTAATAGAAGTTTACGTGTCATTTTGATTTGACCGGGTGGGATGGTCGGATCTTGCGCTTGAGGTGGTTGTGGCGGTGCCACTACTACAGCGCTAATTACTTGCCCGCTAACAACCGGGAATTCTCGGCTTGCAGCCTTCATTCCCTTCTTTTCGCATGCCTCGCTTGAGAAAACTTTCTTTCCTTGAGCGTCGGCACATACAAAGGCATCGGCCCAAACACTTCCTGAAGCAAACAATATGCAGGTGAAAACAAACGACTGAATTTTACTTTTCATGAATAACTCGAAACAAAGTTGCAGCGCGCATGTTACCAGAGCTACCCCGCCCTGCCTACCGCTTTGCGCAAATGACGAATACGCGTAAGAATTCCTTTAGTTCATTTGTTCCTTTCGCACAATATCAATATTTTGTTTGCCTAGATGCCTCTTGACACAAAAACCTTGATATATTTTGCAATATTCTATTTTCACTGCGAACTACTGTGAAAATTCAGGCTAGAATTAAACTTTCAATCACCGTCAATTAAAGAAACATTTCGCTGCATGGAAATCAGCAATTACGATAAAACAGAAAAAGGTAGAGAAGAAATCGCGACACGCAAATATCAATTGCCTACGCGATTGCGCTCACTTTTAGTGCTGGTTGATGGACGTCAGACGGATGAAGACTTGGTCCAAAAAATGGGCGCGCTTGGTTTGAATGAATCAAGTTTGCAAAAACTTCAAATCGAAGGCTACATCAGTAAGTTGGCGGTTGATGTGGGTGCATCAGGTCAGGCAGATTCGCCTGATGTAGAAGTAAAACAAGAAATACAAGAACAAAAAAATAACGAGATAGCAATGATTGATAGCACAATTGGTCAAATGGGTGACCTTGAAGAATCGCAAACAATATTTGAAGCTTCAGAAACAGATGATGGCTGGAATGCCAATCTCGATGCCATACTGGCTGCGGAAGACGATGATGAGGACCGGGAGAGTCGGGTCGATATGATGAAGCGTTATCTGGCAGATCTGATTAAGGAAAATCTAGGAATTAAAGGCTTTTTCTTGCAACGACGACTACTGAAAGCTAAGTCTCTGGAAGACATCCATGCGTTTCGCCAAGACTATGTGTCCGCAATTCTATATGCCAAAGGTAAAGACCGAGCGATAGAGTTGCGCGATCAATTTGATCAACGCATGTATGTGCGTTTTTCACTGACAGAGCCAGAATTCTTAGAGAATTAACTGTATTAGTTCAGACTCGATCTGACACATCGACTTGAAAAGATGAGAGTTACCGGTTTAGATATGGGTGTCGAATCCTACTAAACCAAAGAAAGGTAACTCTCATGCTACATACTAACAACCCTATCATCAAACATAAAGCCGGTT
>CANHZI010000257.1 GCA_947464955.1 Oxalobacteraceae bacterium | reverse complement strand
GAAATCGTTCGTCACCTACAGTATTCCTGACAAGATTACTTCTGTCCCGTATTATTTGATACCCCGCGCTGATCGCCCATCACATTCTTGCTCTTCTCAATCAAACTCAAAACCGCTTCAATCACCACCTCCGGATATTGTTCTTGTATGCGATGATTGGCCGGAAATGATCGCACTTCGGCATGCGGATAAAAACTACTCATGCGCGCTTCTGCGACTTCTGGATCGATAGCCCACACGCCAAATTTTCTGCGTAAATGACGCCGCGTAGTAGGTCTTTGATCAGGCCTTGCGGTTTGTGTTGCTGAGGCGATGATTGGGCGACGATGCGTATCATGGGTTTGTTATACCAGCCAGAGCCTTCCATCACGTACTTACCCATCAGTTCGATGTTGGCGATTTCTTGGCGCGCTGTTTTGGATGCAAAGACCCACAGGCCGACACGGGTAAACCACGGGAACTCGTGATAGGGTTTGGCTACGCCTAGCGGAAGTGCATCGACTAAAACGACTCCATCGACTTGCTCCGGATATCGTTTTGTATATGCCTGTGCATATTGGCCACCGAGTGAATGGCCAACCAAAATATAAGGCGCAGGGAGGTCGCGTTCCTTGAGTAATTGGTATAGCCGTAAGCTTTCCAACTCTGGACTTATATGCGCATCGGCGCGCGTGCTGCGCCCAATACCAGGTCGATTGTAGAACAGTAAATTGCAACACTGCTTGAGCCCCGCTGCGACCGCCTTCCAAGTGGAAAGATCTAATAACAATCCATTTTCAAAGACGACAGTGGCTTGTGCATTTGTGGTGCGATGCTCTGCAAACTCGATTGTCGCTGAATTGATTTGAGTGAGCTTTGTTTCTAGGTTTGGCGGTACTGTCGATGCCGCCGATGTTGTGGACTGTTCGTGTTCTTGCGCGAAACAGCTTGAAGTGAGGCTGAATGTGAGTAACAGAAAACTTGAAATTAGACAGTGGCGAATAGTGACAAAACGAGACATAAGTCTTTGGTCCTTGCGAATTGGTGATCTCCCCTCACGGACGCGATTATTTCCTAAACTGAAGGTATTGGCAACAGCAGTATGATTCACGGTGCGTGTCTCAAAACTGCTGCATTTGGAGAGTAATCAGCGTATGCAAACGAAAGTGGCCTGCGACAGCGGTGGTCGCAGGCCTTCCTTTTCTTATTTTCTGAGACCTTTCAAACTGGCCCAAAGCATCGGTATCCACAGCGGCGATAGAGCGACGATGCCGACAATGAGTGCACCGTCTGCCGCGATAGTGATGGGAGTGACGGCAACCCTGTAGCCGGATTCAAGTAGTGATGGTTTTCCTATGGCGTCGGATTCTGTGCTTCGCGCATGGCACTAGAAACGGCGACAGGCTTTTGATAATCGCCTAGTCCGAAACTCGCTACAAAGTTCATATACTCTAGTGTTGGTTTACAGGCACCTAGGGCGATTGTAGCGATATGCCATATTACGATTCTTATTGCTATCTCGGTTTCATTGGATTGTTGTAGGTTTGCTAAACTAAGCCTTTCTACAACATGGTCGATCATGTTTCTGTTTTTATCTATTTTGATTGCGTAAGTCATCGTCCACGAGTAAATTGGAAGCTTCATTCAGCCCTTGTGTAGCAGCGAAATCTCTTTGATGAGATTGAAAGATGACTAGCCTAAAGTCTGCAATCCTTTCATGCACTATTTTCGGATTCTTTTCGGTGATCGCTGTGGACGTGCAAGCCAAGCTTGGATGCTCACGTCCGATCAAGATTGCGGTTGAGTATCCGCGCCAAAATGTCGTCGACCATCCTCGTATCACTGCACACCAATCGTCAAGGATGTTGTTTGATTTTTTCGATCAAGTCGGAGAAAAATCAAACTGTCAATTTGAATGGATTGTGGTTCCTCGAGCGCGTGGGCTGTTGTATTTTCAGGACGGTACAGTTGATATGATTTATGCCGCGCAAACCGATAAGCGCGATCAACTTGGGCACTTTGTTCGCTTATTTGATTTTCGTGTGAGCTTGATTGTGCTTAAAGAGCATTTTTCTGATGCCGTGAATTTGAACGATTTGGCACAAAGCAATCTGCAATTTAACTTTGTCCGGGGCTATGATTATGGACCGGCCTATTTAGAACTGAAAGCAGCGCTGGAAAAGAAAAAGCGGGCGGAAGAAGTGGCGGACACAGAGACGATTGCACGTAAGATGAAAGTCGGCAGGGCGCACGCGACGATTATGGCCGGCACTATATTTGTCGCACCTGCGCAAGAAAGCGATATTGTCGATAAAATTGCTGTTATCAGTCTACCTCAATTAGGTAGACGACAATCGGGTGTCTACTTGTCGCGAGGCACGCTCGCGGAAAGTGATAGGCGTCGTTTGCAGGGAGGGCTCGAAGAAGTTGCGAAGTTATACAAGTTTCGTGATTTTATCGAATCGAGTTATCCGAAATGGTCGACTAAGGGATTTATTGTCGACGAGGTTTATGGTGCGTCTAAGCCTTGATCAAAAGCAGTTCTTGCGCCGACACATTGATCCAATGGAAGAAGCTCGATGGAAGCAGCAGAATTTATTCTTAAGACTCAAAGACTAAGATTACGCCAATTTAGCTTGGACGACGCCGACTTCATGTTGCGCTTATTAAATGATCCTGGCTGGTTGCGTTTTATCGGCGATCGTGGCGTAACAAATCTGGTGCAAGCGCAAGATTACTTGCAAAATGGCGCACTCGAAAACTACCGACGTTTAGGATTTGGTTTCTATGCCATCTTGACCAATGATTCCATCGTTCCGATTGGTATGTGTGGTTTGACGAAAAGAGACTATCTCGATGCGCCAGATCTTGGGTTTGCTTTACTTGCTCAATATGAAGGTCAAGGCTTGGCATTTGAAGCTGCGACGGCTTGCTTACAGTTCGCTCAACATGAACTTCAACTCAGCAGAGTGCTAGCAACAACCCGCCTCGATAATGAACGCTCTGCTAAACTTCTAGAAAAGTTGGGGATGCGCTTTAAAGAAAACATCTTGCACCCTGATGGCGATCGCTATCTCAAACTTTACGAGATAGGTTTCTGAATATCCCAATTAAGGTTTAAACCAATACTTCGGATTCTTTGGCAAAGATCCTTCTTTGATTAAGGGGTTTTTTAGCTCGAAGATATGGCGATGTTTGATATCCGCATCGCGAATAAAATCCGCAAAATATTTGTTAAACGTACGATCGAAACTACCATCCTCTATCGCACGTTCTAGGCCACGGCTTAAGTCTTCGGCTAATTTGGTTTGAGCGGGAGAAACAAAAAAATAGAAAGCCGTGGGGTAGTGCAAGACGAAGGTCTTATCGATGACGAAGTGCCGATATTCTGAGCTTCCCCCGAAATTTAGTTCCCCAAAGGTGACGTAAAATAAACGTAACTTTGGAAAGACAAATGATGAACAGGATACCAAAAAAAGCTTACACGACCGAGTTTAAAGAACTGGCCGTTAAACGTGTTTCAGATGGTGAAGCCAT
>CANHZI010000256.1 GCA_947464955.1 Oxalobacteraceae bacterium | reverse complement strand
GCCGTATTTGTGGCGAAGGATGACCCAGCGTTAATCCGTGCCCGCATCGCTAAACGTGAAGATATTGATGGTGATGACATCGTCATCTTGGAACTTGATACTTTTCACGATAAGCGTCGTTCGTTTTCTTTCTTTATTAACCCCTACGGCGTGCAGTTCGATTCGAAACGTACAGAGGGCTTTGATCCGGATACCAATTTCGATACGCAATGGGAATCGGAAGGGCAATTGACCGATGATGGTTACGTGGTGCGCGTGGCAATTCCGTTTAAGAGCTTACGCTTTAAGAGTGCAGACGTGCAGACTTGGGGCGTGGGTGTAGGGCGAGTTATTTCGCGTTTAAATGAAGAATCGTTCTGGCCGTATATTACGAAGGAAATTGCTGGCATAGTCCCACAGCTAGCGACCGTGAAGATCCCTGAAAAGCTTAGTGTCGGCCGTAATGCGCAGGTCACCCCCTTCATTTTTGCGGGAAATTCAAAGGTGCTTGATTCGGAAAACCTGCAGAAACCTGTTTGGCAACGCGAGAACAAAGTACAAGGCGGGCTCGATGCAAAATGGGTACTCGGCGATGCAGCCGCGGTAGATGTCACGATCAAACCAGACTTTTCTGATGTTGATTCAGACGAACCACAGATCGTCGTGGGTAAACGCTATGAAGTATTGTTTCCGGAGAAGCGCCCTTTCTTTTTGGAGAATTCGAGTTTTTTCCAAACACCGAATCCTTTATTTTTCTCGCGGCGTATCGCCCAACCAAGCGCCGGTGTGCGAGTGACAGGTCGCACAGACTCCTGGTCTTACGGCGGTTTGTTGATCGACGATGAAATGCAAACCGATGGCGAAACCACTAGCCATAAAGCCCATATCAGCATGGCGCGTGTACAAAAAGATTTAAGTTCCAACTTTAGTTTAGCTGCTTTGCTAACCGATAGAAAAGCATGGGCTGAACGAGATACGGTGTTAGGTGTCGATGCGCGCTATCAGTACGACGATAACTGGATTTTTCAAAGCCAATTGGCGCGCAGTGAAAAGCGGGAAGGGCAACAAAAACAATCGGCGCATTTGAATTATCTTGAAGCCAAACATCAAGGAAAACATGTCGAGTATCTAGCGAAATACATTGATATTTCGAATGGTTTTGCCGATCGCTTAGCTTTTTTGCCGCGTACGAACTATAAGCAGTTTCATCAAGAGTTAAGGTATGCAGAGCACGTTGAAGGGAACGATTTTTTGCATCGCTACGGTGTGATCTCCAATGGTGAGGTATCGCGCAGTCAGCAAAACGAATTGCAAGATTGGGCGCTGGATATTGGCGTGTTCGCTGAAGGCAGTCGCGACGCTTGGCTCGAAGTGTTTACGCGTCACGCTTACGAAAAGTATGAAGGCAAGGCCTTCGACAAACGCGGTTGGTTAATCGGTGGCGGAAGTGCTTGGTTCGATTGGATGCGTGTCAACACCGTGATTGGTGCGATGGATTCAATTAACTATACACCCGCTGCCGGTGTGAATGCTGGTTTGGGACGAGGCCGTAGCTTTGATGTGAACGTGGCGTTCAAGCTGCACTCGCAGTGGCGCTTGGAAGAACATCTGCTGTGGAATGATTTGCAGATGTCTGGCGACGGTCAACATTCAGGTAGCGTGAGTGTTTTTCGAAACATGATGTGGCGTAGCAAATTGAGTTACCAACTTACCCGTTTCTTAGGGATGCGCCTGATCGCCGATTATCACGTATTAGCAAGCAACCCGAGTTTGAGTAATTTGACTTCAGGTAAGCAATTGAATACGGACTTCCAAGTGAATTACACCTTGAGCCCAGGTACTAGCATTATTGCGGGATATGGGAATCGTCAAGAAAACTTGGCACAGATCGGTAACCCGCAAACCTTGGTGCGTACCGAGGATTTGAATTTGCGAACTGGGCACCGTGCCTTTGTTAAACTGAATTATTTGTATCAGTTCTAAGTGATTTGGCTGACGTGCTTTTTAAGTAGCACTCGATGATGCAAAAGGATGGCACACGCCATCCTTTTTTGTTTTCTACATTTGTTTGAATAAATGCGCGTAGACGCGACTCACTTGAATTTTTTGCTTACTACCTTTGAGTTGCAGCGTCAGTTTGCCACTCTCGTCGCGATTGGCGAGTTCTAGATAGCGGGTATTGATGATGTAGCCACGATGTACCTGCCAAAATACTTCAGGATCAAGTTGTGCAAGTAGCTCACGCAAACTCATGCGTATCAATACCGACTGTTCTGCCGTCACCACATTGATGTACTTGTCCGTGGCTTCGAAGTACAGCACATCACCGACCGGAATCATGCGAATTTGATTGCCGACCGCAGCGCGTATCATACTGAGGCGTTCTGCCTTGGGCGCCAGACCAGAAAGCGCTGGGTTGAGCTTACTTAATTGGGCCATTAACTGACCAAGCTCGTCAGGGCGCTCGTCTTGGGTATTGAACTTTGCTTGCAGTCTCTGTACCGTTTTCGAAATGCGTACATCACTAATCGGCTTCAACACATAGTCAATCGCTTCGTGCTCAAAGGCTTGAATTGCGTACTCGTCGTAGGCAGTGACGAAAACAATGAGTGGAAATGGTTTGTCACCCGGCCATTCATCCGCCAATTCTTCGGCAACTTCCAAACCGGTCTTGCCCGGCATTTTGATATCGAGAAAAATAATATCGGGGAACTCTTTCAGTGCTTGGTTGACCGCTTCGATGCCATTCTCAGCGATGCCGCAGAGTGTGAGTTCAGGCCATAGACGTTCTAAGGTTTTTTTCAGCGTCAGCGCCAAAATTTCTTCGTCTTCCGCGATTAAGGCGCGTGGAGTTGGATGATTCATCGTTGATCTAAATAGAGTTTAAGTTCAATGGTAAGCGCAGCTCTGACACGACGCCACAAGGTTGATTATTCATTAGCGTAAAGCTCGCTTTTTCGCCATACAAGGCCAACACGCGTTCACGAATATTGGCGTTGCCGACATGGCTTTGGTGGTCGGGTGCTCGGTAGTTTTCATCGTAATCAGCTGGCAATCCTAACCCCGTGTCGGCAACTGTCAACATCAAACATTGATGTTCGATTCTGGCGCTGACCGTGACTTTGCCGCCTTCGACTTTCGGTTCAAGGCCGTGTTTAATTGCGTTTTCTACCAGCGGTTGTAATAGCATGGGGGCGATCTCTTTACTCTCAAGTTCAGCGGGTAATTCGATAGCATAAGTTAGACGTTTTCCCATGCGAATTGCGAGTAATTCGAGATAAGCATGCATCAATTCGAATTCATGCTTAAGTGTGGTTTTTTCCGTACGTGCGGAATTGAGCGTCGCCCGCAGGTAGCGTATCAGTTGCTCCAACATGTATTGCGCACGTTCTGTATCGATCGCGATCAAACCTTGTAAGTTCGCCAGCGTATTAAACAACATGTGTGGCTCAATTTGCGCTTGTAATAGCTGTAGTTGCGCTTGCAAGGCTTGGCGCTCAATGGCAGCAGTACGCGCTTTTTCTTTCTCTTGGGCGAGCTTGATGTCGTTTAATTTATTTTGGT
>CANHZI010000255.1 GCA_947464955.1 Oxalobacteraceae bacterium | reverse complement strand
ACATACACGCTATACTGGCTCAAAGGTGCCAAGATAAACAAAGTGATGACGATGCTGCGCGAGAGATAGATGGAAGAAAGCAAATAGCGTTTCGGGAAGATGCCGCCCAATTTGCCCGCGAAATAGGAACCAAAGATATTGAAAAGTCCGATCAGGGACAAGGCGATCACCGCGACCGATGGATCGACAATTCCTTTGTCTTTCAAATACGCGGGCATATTCACACCGATAAACACCAGCTGAAACCCGCACACAAAATAACCCGCCAATAGTAGCAAGAATGGCTTATGACTAAAGGCTTCGCGCACTGCCTCCATAGTGCTTTGTTGTGGCCCGGTCGCAGCAACAACAGGTGGCTCACGTAGCTTCCATGCCATCGGCAACATCAGCGCCAAAATAACAATGGCTAAGACATACAATGCATTCTGCCAGCCAGCGTGTTGAATCAACTGCTGATCGACAGGCATCATCACAAACTGGCCAAATGAGCTAGCTGCAGATGACATACCGAACGCCCAAGAGCGTTTGGCCTCTGGCGCTGTGCGACCGATAATGCCACTGACTGCACCAAAAGTTGTACACGCCAAGGCTGCACCAATCAACAAACCGGATCCACCAATAAACAAAATCGGCTGTGTCGCCATAGCCATCCAGACCAAGCCCAAAGCATACAGGATCGCGCCCAGCAAAATCACTTTCGCGGTGCCCAATTTATCGGCAGCCATTCCTGCGAATGGCCCAAACACACCCCACATCAAATTTTGTACGGCTATCGCGATTGAAAAGGTTTCACGCGTCCAATTGTTCCCTTGCGAGATTGGTTGCAACCAGAAGCCGAAGCCATGACGCACGCCCATGGCCAAAGTTAAGACGCAACCTGTCGCGAGTAGAACAGTTTTCAGATCGGGAGCAGTACGAATTGAAGAGGTCGACATAGAATTTCCAACGTAGATATATCGTCAAAGTTTAGCCGAAATCGAAAAGGCGCGTCGTCCAAGACCAAAGTTTTGACACTTTTGTTTGCAATTGTTGCCAATTACGCCAATTGATTACTGAGAAGCTTGCAGTAAGGCTAAGCGTTCGCGGACGACGAAAGCTTCAAGCTCGGGGAAGAACTCAAAAAAAGTATCACTCAGAGGCGAATAATGCTGTTCAAGGTCTTTCAAGCCATCGCGCAACAGATCGCCATTACGCGTTAGGCGGTACGACATGCGCTGAATCGCGATCTTGACTCCCTCGAATTCGGTGTAAGAACTAATCCAATCTTGCTCCACCATTTTGGGAGCAGCATAGTGCAGATGTTCAGGAAAAAGTGCAGAACGTTGCATCAGCGATCCATAAAAATCTTGCACAAATTGAGTGAGATGCAGATCCGAGTAGCGATGCCAATGTTTCGCTAGAACATGGTCGTAAAACACATCGAGCAAGATGCCGGCGTATCGTCGCCGGCCATCGGGAAACAAGGCGCGCGCTTGTAGATTTAAACGGTGGCCATCGGTAAAGCTGTCGACTTTACGATGTAAGATAATTTCACGCTGGGTTTCAAGTGCAAAGGCGCCATCTTTTCCTGGCTTCACGAAATCACCGAGCAAGGCGCCAAATTGCGCATCCGCGCTATGCCGTGCCAGAAAAATGTGCGCTAGATAATTCATTGACTCAGATTGTTTGGAGCGAATAAGCCATCGAGGAAATAAAAAAGCACTCATCACCTGCGCGACGAGTGCTTCTCTATCTGAATAAGTTCCCACCTGTGCCGCTGGCCGGCATCCTGAACCTGGCGGTTCAAGTTGGTCAAGGTCAGTTCAAATCGGGTTCATCGGACATAAGCGACGCTCACGCCATTGAACAATTTCCTCAGCCTATGCACATAAATGGTTCAAGGAATATATGGCCTGGCGAACACGGTAGGAAACTGTAGTTTACTCCTTCCGCAGAAAAATCTCATCATTTTTTTCAAGGCGGAATGATTGTTTTATGTAATGTGAACCGAATTTAGAATAGATTCTCTTGTGGGGTCAGTGCTTGATCGATAACATCGTTCATCGCCTGAATTTTGTGTTTTACCTCACCGAGGCTTAAACCAGACATCGGGCCATCGTGTGATTTGGTGGCAAGTAAATCTGCAGCCATGCTCAATGCCGCCATCACTGCAATACGATCGGTACCCTTAATTTTGGATTGATCACGAATGCCACACATCTTCGCATCAAGATAGGCAGCCGCCTCTTGCAAAGCACGGTCCTCACCCTCTTTACAAGCAAGCTTATAGACTTGCCCCATGATGCTGACATCAATCTGGATAGATTTCGCTTCGCTCATGCTGCATCCTTTCCATCATCTTCTGGCAATTGCGCCAAAATCGCTTCAACGCGGCCATGCGCTTCTTGTACGCGTTCACGTAATTCTTTATTTTCTGACACCAGTTCCACGGCCGTGCGACGTAAGGCTGCGTTCTCAGAACGCAATGTTTGCGTGAGCTCTGCGAGGCGGCTGACTTTTTCAGCGAGCTGTTCAAATTCAGAAATCATCTTCACACTTCTTTAAAAAATCGACCTGGTTCTCTCGTTTGTCTTTCCGCGTTGACGCTGGAAATCCATTTCAATGATGCCCTACACTGCTTCCCAACTCGCCGAAGCAAACTAGTACACAAGCTAGTATTTTGCTTGAGCTTATTTAGGAAAGACCTTCATTATAAAGGGGAATTTCAGAGAATAACACGGCTTCCCGTTTAAATTAAAGCGGCTTCCTATCTTGCTTCAACTGCTCACTTCCACTTCATCCAGCAAACAACAACAAAGGTTCAACTCGGCGCTTGCATTGCCAGACTGCCATCAGCCAAGATCAGCGCAGAACGAATCACACGATGTGGGTAAATCGCGGCGACGGCCTGCCGATAACTTTGCAATTGCAGCTCATAATCAGACCGTTCTGATTCCAATAGGCGACGTTTGTAGTCAAGCACCCACACTTCATTGGCACATTTATTCGCCTTTTCATGGAATACCACCAAACGATCAAGACGCAGCAACTCAGAGCCACTAACTACATCCATCTCATTGCATGAGAAGCGATGTTGGCTCGCATCATAGAAATGTGCCAAGTCTGGATTTTGCAAAATACGCAAGGCTTGCTCGCGCACCTTTTGCGCCACACTCAAAGCGCAAGGTAACCAATTGGCAATGAGTTCTGCCTTAGGCATACGGTGCAACCAATTCTCTGCACTTGGTGGCAATTGGGTCAGTCTTTCCATCAGCGCATGCAGTGCAACGCCTTCCACCTGTTCATCCGACATCGGCTCTTGCGGCGCTGGTGCGGGAATGCTGAGATCTGGGGGCGTAAACAGGTCAATCACAAAACTGTGCTCTTGCGCTTGGGTTTGATCAGCACAATGTTGTTCGACTATCGTTTCAGGCAAATGCGTGAAACGTTGATACCAACTTCCGTCCACCACACCAGGTACCGTAGATTCCTGTGCGGCTTTCTTATCGCTGGCAATTCCGCTCAGCACCAAGGTTTCTTTGGCGCGCGTTACGGCAACGTACAATAAATTCCAATT
>CANHZI010000254.1 GCA_947464955.1 Oxalobacteraceae bacterium | reverse complement strand
TCCATTTTTCCATCTATTCCACAAATCCGCCTTTTGAGCAGTTGACAAACCTGGACGTCCCATTTGTACCATAACAATCTCCCTTCAAAATCTATATTAAACCAGAAGGTGCTGCTTTGACCGGTTGAACCCACCGCCGCGTACTTTGCGAGAGAACACGGGTAAAGTACGC
This sequence comes from Oxalobacteraceae bacterium, assembly GCA_947464955.1. Taxonomy (GTDB): domain Bacteria; phylum Pseudomonadota; class Gammaproteobacteria; order Burkholderiales; family Burkholderiaceae_D; genus Undibacterium. The sequence continues at coordinate 3,394 of CANHZI010000254.1, read as the reverse complement.
GTTTATCTCCTCACATAAAAAAGAACATTCGGTGCAGACCATGTGCGATGTGTTCAAGGTTCATCGCAGCGGATATTACGCATGGCTAAAGCAGCCAATATCCGCTCGTGAGCAGGAAGATAGTCGATTGCTCTCGCTCATTAAAGAGCACTACTTAGCAAGTGGTGGAACATACGGTAGCCCGTGGATTTATCGTGACTTACGAGATGCTGGCGAGACCTGCAGCGTACACCGCGTTGCAAAGATTATGCGCCGTCATCGAATAAGAGCGCAAATTGGCTATAAGCGCCGTTACATCAAAGGTGGAAGTACCGGCAAAATTGCGGCCAATTTATTGAACCGAGAATTTAATCCTGACGCACCCAATAAATCATGGGTGAGTGACATCACCTATGTTCGCACATACGAAGGATTTCTCTATGTGGCTACTGTTTTGGATCTATTTTCAAGACGTATCATTGGCTGGTCGATGGGAAAAAACATTGATCGACACTTGGTGATTGACGCTTTGCTTATGGCTAAATTAAGGCGTCAACCTCACCATCCAGTACTTTTACATAGCGATCAAGGTAGTCAGTATGGGAGCAATGACTGTGTCGCATTTATGAATGCAAATGGCTTAATCCCTTCGATGAGTCGGCGCGGTAATTGTCATGATAACGCGGTAGCAGAAAGCTTTTTTGCCACATTCAAAAAACGTGTTACCCGTCGAAAGATATACGCCACTAGGGAGGAAGCAAAAACAGAAATATTTAATTTTATCGAGATGTTTTACAATCCAATCAAACGTCATTCACACAACGGCGGACTATCGCCCGTCAAATATGAAGACGCTTATTTCCAGAGGCTTCAAAGTGTCTAGTAAAGTCTGGGAAGTTCACTTTACTCTATTGTTACACACTACAATTCTTGGGTATTTTTGCTCAATCTAGACTATCTCGCCTGCATTTACTGCTACCAGTAATGCTAGTCCTCATCGTTGGAGGCAGCCTCCCCTACCATCTCAACCCAGAGCTTTGGGGCCGCGTTTTTTACAAGGTGATTAACTACAATTGGTTACTCTATACACTACTCTCGTTTGCTACGCTTCTACCCAGAGTTCGCCTAATTCGCAAAAACAATTGGCGACAAGAAGCTGATTTAATCGTTGTCTGTTTCATCGTTATCGGCAATGGCTTAGTGTGGTCAGCCTATTTTTTTGCGTCCTATACCTCTTACATTTCAGGCGCTTTGAGTTTCAGCTTGTTGATGGCTATTGGCGTTCTCGCCGTGCTTTGGCATCAACACCAGAAAGATCAAACAAGAAATCAAACAAGTACGCCCTACGCTAACAAGAAGATGTCCGAAGAACACGCGGAGCCATTCATTCTCGATTTAGAAAAGATGATGTCCGAGAAAAAAGTCTACCTAGACGCGAATCTCACTTTGCCAAGATTAGCAAAAATGCTGTCTTGGTCGGCACCCAAACTGTCCCAACTTTTGAATGACAATCTTCAAAAGTCTTTCACTGAATACATCAATGCCTATCGGATTGAGCATGCTAAAACTTTGCTGATGGGTGAATCCATGATGAAGATGGAGGCACTTGCCGAACGCTGCGGCTTCAATTCGCTATCAACGTTCTATTCGGCTTTTAAGAAGCATACCCAGCTAACACCCGCGAAATATAAGGCTTTACAGTCAGGGAACACTTCCGAAATTATGAATTCGTAGTCCGAAATCGTAATCCAAACTAGGCCATAAACTCGACGAGGCCTAAGCTTGCTCCTGTTTTCATCAACGCTTGAAAGGAGCAAACATGCGATTTTTTTCACCCAGTATTACGTCGTTGCCGACATCCCAAACACTCGGCGCGCGGGCCCCGGTTGTTTCATTCGGATTGTGTAAAGCTGTTCTAGCTTTCACGAATTTCAATTTCAACTACGGACGGCGATTCCTCAGCATCACACTGATTCTGCTCTCATTAATTTTTTCACAAAACAAATCTTGGGCATCGAGCCCGCTGACCGATGACCGATCTGAGGTCGCAATGATTCAGAAAGTCTTAAGGGATTACATTGACGGCACGGCATACAATAGTCGTCAACAAGTCGCAAAAGCATTCCATCCGAGTAGCGATTTACTATTGGAAAAAGAAGGCCAGACGTTCAATAAAGTTACCTTGAACGAATACCTCGCTTGGTATAAACCTGAAAATCAAGGGAAATTTAATGGCCGTGTGGGAGAAATTCTGCAGATTGACATCAAGGACAAGCTGGCTACCGCCAAAGCCGAAATCATAGTTCCGAATAAGAAAACTCGCTTTATTGATGTGTTCTTACTCAAGAAGATAGACGGACAATGGCAAATTATTAGCAAAGCCGCGACACAACAAGCCTCACAACAAAATGCAGTGAGAATACTGTTTATCGTTTCAAACGCCCACTTCCACGGCAAATCAAAACTGCCAGCTGGAGCCAGTTTTTCTGAAATCGTGAATGCTTATCATACCTTCAAGCATGCGGGATACACTGTAGATTTCGTCAGCCCAGAAGGCGGCGCAGTGCCACTCGCCTACATCGATACTTCAGAACCTTTATATAAACATTATCTATACGATAGTGAATTTATGTTTGCCTTGAAAAATACCAAAACACCAACACAACTGCAGGCAAAAGATTACCGTGCTGTCCACTATATTGGAGGTAGTAGCGCCATGTACGGTGTACCTGAAAACAAAGAGATTGCTCAACTAGTGATGGAAATTTATGAGCAATATGGTGGGATTATTTCATCAGTCTGTCACGGCACCGCTGGCATCGTTCACTTAAAGACAAAAGATGGGAAATACCTAGTTGATGGCAAACGTATCAGCGGCTATCCCGAGGATTTCGAAAAACCGAACGCAGAATATTTCAAGCAATTTCCATTTTTGATCAAACAAACGGTGCTTCAGCACCGAGGATCATTTCACTTTGGCAAACCGAATGAAGCCTATGTCGAAGTCGATGGGCGAGTCATCACAGGTCAAAACTATCAATCTTCAGAGTTTGTGGCAAAAGAAATTATCAAGCAATTGATGAAAGAAAAGGATACTCACAACGCCCAATAAGTCGTGGCCAAGTTTTGCGGAGGTTCGATTATAAATATCGCCCTTCTGCAAAGCACGGTTTCAAATTCACTTGCGTACAGAATTGAATTTACCTTGTAAGGGTTCTTCTTCCTCTACTCGTTGAACTGCTTCGAACTTGCCCTGCAAGAGTTCTTCATCCTCTGCGCGTTGAACGGTTTCGAATTTTCCTTGCAAGAGCTCTTCTTCCTCTGCACGTTGAACGGTTTCGAATTTTCCTTGCAAGAGCTCTTCTTCCTCTGCACGTTGAACGGTTTCGAACTTTCCTTGCAAGAGCTCTTCTTC
>CANHZI010000253.1 GCA_947464955.1 Oxalobacteraceae bacterium | reverse complement strand
GAGGCATTTAAAGGTGTCTCGGTCTTGGTTGGCCTCATGATTTCGCTAGGTTCATCAAGTTTAATCGCACAAGCGGCCAGTGGTTTAATCCTGACTTATTCCAGAATCTATCGCAAAGGTGAATTCATCCACGTCAACGGCCATGAAGGCACGATTACGGATTTAGGCATGTTCACCACGCGTATTCGCAATGGCATGGGTTTAGAAATCACCCTACCGAATGCCCTAGTCTTAAGCAATGTCACTAAAAATTACTCACGTACGGTGGAAGCACAAGGCTTTGTGATCGACACCAAAGTCACGATAGGTTACGACACTCCGTGGCGACAAGTGGAAGCCATGTTGATCGAAGCGGCCCGTCGAACGCCGACAGTACTGACCGAGCCGGCACCCAAAGTATTTCAAACAGCGCTCTCAGATTTCTATCCAGAATACTTATTGATCTGCCATGCAGTGCCAACCGAACCCACACCGCGCGCTGAAGTGATGAGCGCCTTACACGCCAATATTCAAGACGTCTTTAATGAATACAACGTGCAGATTATGTCGCCGCACTATTTGGGCGACCCTGAGAAAGAGAAAGTCGTACCGAAGGAAGGCTGGTATCGGGCACCTGCGAAAGAATAAGTCAGAGGCAACACCGATGGCAAAGTTGACTCAGTAACACTAGCTATTTTGATAAAAGGAAGCAAACGAAGACTGCATTTAGAGTATGAAGGCAAGCGATCGACGAAGGAATCAAGGATAATGGCGGTCAATTCGATTTTTACGTCAGCAATGCGCTGTTTGGAACATACTCATGGAAATTAAAGTCAACTTTCTCGATAAGCTTCGCCTTGAAGCCAAGTTCGATGATTTCACGGTAATCGCGGATCAACCAATACGATATAAAGGCGATGGCTCTGCACCGGGGCCGTTTGACTACTTCCTCGCTTCCTCGGCTTTATGCGCGGCTTATTTTGTCAAGCTGTACTGCAATACGCGCAATATTCCAACCGAGAATATTCGCCTGTCACAAAACAATATCGTTGATCCAGAAAATCGCTATGCGCAGATTTTCAAAATACAGGTCGAGTTGCCTGCCGATATCTCGGCCAAAGATCGCGAAGGAATTTTGCGTTCGATTGATCGCTGCACGGTAAAGAAAGTGGTACAACAAGGCCCAGAGTTCATTATCGAAGAAGTCGAGAATCTTGACGCCGATGCGCAAGCATTGTTGACGGTGAAACCTGAAGGCGATAGCGCGACCTATATTCTCGGTAAAGATCTGCCACTTGAACAAACGATCTCAAATATGTCGAGCTTGCTAGCTGGCCTCGGTATCAAGATCGAAATCGCTTCTTGGCGCAATATTATTCCTAACGTCTGGTCTTTACACATTCGCGATGCACATTCACCGATGTGTTTCACTAACGGCAAAGGCGCCACCAAAGAAAGTGCCTTGGCTTCTGCGCTCGGTGAATACATTGAACGTCTGAGCAATAACCATTTTTATGCGGGCTCTTTCTGGGGCGAAGATATCGCCAATGCGGAGTTCGTGCATTACCCAAATGAAAAATGGTTTAAGCCCGGTAAAAAAGATGCGCTGCCCAAAGAGATTTTGGATGCCTACAGTTTAGCGATTTATAACCCCGACAAAGAGCTACGCGGCTCGCATTTAATCGACACTAATTCTGGCAACGTCGAGCGCGGCATTTGCAGTTTGCCGTTTGTACGTTTGTCTGATGGTGAAACAGTGTATTTCCCATCCAACTTAGTAGAAAACCTATTCGCCAGCAATGGTATGAGTGCCGGCAATACTTTGCCTGAAGCACAGGTGCAATGTTTGTCTGAAATTTTCGAACGCGCCGTCAAGCGTGAAACTTTAGAAGGCGAACTCACTTTACCGGATGTGCCACCAGAAGTCTTGGCGAAGTATCCGGGCATCGTCGCCGGCATACAAGGCCTCGAAGAACAAGGTTTCCCAGTTCTCGTGAAAGATGCTTCACTTGGCGGCCTTTACCCAGTGATGTGCGTCACCCTAATGAATCCTCGCACTGGCGGTGTTTTCGCCTCTTTCGGTGCGCATCCAAGTTTCGAAGTCGCATTGGAACGCAGCTTAACTGAGCTTTTACAAGGTCGTAGTTTTGAAGGTCTCAATGACTTGCCACAACCGACCTTTGTCAGCAATGCCGTAACCGAACCAAACAACTTTGTTGAGCATTTCATTGATTCCAGTGGTGTTGTCTCATGGCGTTTCTTCAGTTCCAAAGCAGATTACGAATTTGTCGAATGGGATTTCACCTGCGAAGGCAAAAACGCGAATGCAGAAGAGGCAGCCAAGATGTTTGGCATCCTCGCTGACATGGGCAAAGAAGTGTATCAAGCCGTCTACGACCAACTTGGCGCCACTGCGTGCCGCATCTTAGTGCCGGGCTATTCCGAAGTCTATCCTGTGGAAGACCTGATCTGGGACAATACCAATAAATCCCTCTTGTTCCGCGAAGACATTTTGAATTTGCATCGCCTCGATGACGATGCGCTCGACGCCTTGCTCGAACGTTTAGAAAATAACGAGCTCGACGAATACAGCGACATCGCCACCTTAATCGGCATCGAATTCGACGAGAACACGGTGTGGGGTCAACTGACCGTGCTTGAATTAAAGCTCTTGATCAATATGGCGCTGCAAGAATTTGAAGCGGCCCACGAACAAGTGCAAAGCTTCTTGCAATACAACGACAATACCGTGGAACGTGGATTGTTCTATCAAGCATTGAACGTGGTCTTAGAAATTGAATTGGACGACGAACTCGATCACGACGATTACGAACACAGCTTCCGCCGCATGTTTGGTAATGAGCGTATGGATGCAGTCTACGGCACGATGGAAGGCACTGTACGCTTCTATGGTCTGACACCAACCAGCATGAAACTCGAAGGCTTAGATCGCCATCAACGTTTGATTGATAGCTATAAGAAGTTGCACGTAGCGCGCAGCAAAGCGGTAGCGAAGTAAGCAAAAGCTAGCTTCAACCTACTTTTGCGCATATTCCTTCGCCAGTGCTAGCGCCACTCGCTGAATCAAGTCAAAGGGAATCGGGTCTTTCAATTGAAAAGCCAGATTCCCTTTTTCATTGCGATATGGCGCAAGCTCAGCTATCAAACGCGAATCTTGATTGATTGGCGGATAAACACCGAGATGCTTCTTAAAGCCAGCAAAGTAAAAGAATACTTTGCTAGTACGACCATCGCCTCGCATTCGATAAGCGGGCATGCCATAACTGATACAGCGTTCCGCCTCGGGCAAGACTTGTTCGACGCGCGCCTGCACTTCAAGCAAAATCTCTTGCACATCAAGGGGCATCGACGCGATGTATTCCTCATGCGTGGCAAATGTTGGTCTGAACGAAGTCAATTGGCCGCCCTTCTAACTCATTCTTTTACTGAAGATACCTGTCACCTTTCTTCGTGCTTCCCACTACATCACTACAGAAAAATTAAACTTCGCCAAAGGAGACTTCGCACTCTTAGCAAAACTCAGGGCCTGCGCTAATTCCTCGACCACCGCATCATGGTCATTCGAGAACAAACCGAATCGTGTCTGATTCTTCTGCACATGCTCGAGCAAACCCGAGTTTTTT
>CANHZI010000252.1 GCA_947464955.1 Oxalobacteraceae bacterium | reverse complement strand
TCACCCACATTACGGAGATCAAAATGGTGTCAGGGCGGATGGCTTCTTTCAATTGTTCGATGCTAATTAGGCCGTTGTCTTGTGGCTGCAAATATGTCGCTTCAAAACCTTGACGTTCCAATTCACGGACTGTATCCAGCACGGCTTTGTGCTCGGTCTTGACGGTAATGATGTGCTTACCTTTGCCTTTGTAGAAGTGTGCTGCACCCTTGAGAGCGAGGTTATTACTTTCGGTAGCGCCGGAAGTCCAAATGATTTCACGTGGGTCTGCATTGACCAAGGCAGCGACGTGGCCGCGCGCGGCTTCGACGGCGGCTTCTGCGTCCCAGCCATAGGCATGGCTACGTGAAGCCGGATTACCAAATTGTGCGCGCAAGTACGGGATCATGACATTGGCCACACGTGGGTCGACTGGCGTAGTCGCCGAGTAGTCCATGTAGATAGGGAAATGCGGCGCTTTGAGCGTATCGATCAAGGTTTTAGTCAAAGCAGGTGTGGTTGCAGCAGTCATTCAATACTCCAAATTTAGGAAATAGTGCGTTCGGCATGGCCATGGCGAACAACAACAACAGGTTTTTCTTGCGCTTTTTGTTTTTGTTGGTTCACCAGGTCTTGCAAAGAAACCGAGTCGAGGTAGTCGACCATTTTGGCATTCAGATTGGCCCACAGATCATGTGTCATGCAGTGGATGCCATTGTCGTGATCACTGCCGTGGCAATTGCCTTTGCTACCGCATTGTGTGGCATCAAGCGGCTCGTCTACAGCGATGATGATGTCAGCGACGGTAACGTTTTGCGCTTTCCGTGCCAGATGGTAGCCGCCACCTGGGCCGCGTACCGATTCTACGATTTCATGACGACGTAATTTGCCAAATAATTGTTCGAGATACGACAGTGAAATATCTTGGCGTTGGCTGATGCCGGCTAAAGTGACAGGGCCATTCTCTTGACGTAAGGCAAGATCGATCATGGCTGTAACAGCAAATCGGCCTTTAGTGGTGAGACGCATGGTTCAATACTCCAAACTGGGAATCGAGGCGCTCTGGGCTTTGTTTTGCAAATAAGGCTTTAATCCCGAGCGAATAACTCAAGTATAGCAAACTTGAGTAATCTTGTCAGGTAATGGGTATTTCTGAGGTGGGTCATGAGAATGGGACAAGCCGAGCGACTTGTCCCATGTGCAAGATCGTTTAGAAGTCGATTTGCGCCGAGAGTTTATAGGTGCGTGGTGCGCCTGGGAAGAGGTAGCCGCCCAAGGATTGCGTTACATCACGCCAGTAGAATTTATTGAAAGCATTATTGATATCAAAATGTAAAGTGGTGACGATGCCATTGTTTTGGAGGCTGTAACGTGCACCAAAGTTGACCACGTTGTAGCCGGGGACAGTGATTTTGTTATCAGGGCTAAATGATTTGCTACCAGAATACTGCCATGAGCCTGTGAGATGGGCTCCGGCTAACAGCGCTGGTGCGTAATCGGTGTACACGCTGGATTTGAAGGAGGGGACATTTGTCACGCGTTTGCCTTCGATCGTGGCATCGTTGGTGCCGTTTTGGCGTGCATTGATAGCTGTCGCGCTGGCGCCAATATTCCATTCTTTGTTGAGTTTAGCTTGCGCTGCCAACTCAAGGCCACGATGCTCGGCTTCGCCTGCACTGACGTAAGTGTTTGCGGCGTTGGTGTATTCCAGTGGCTTGGTAATGCGGAAAATAGCAGCAGTCAGATTGATGTCATTACCTATCGCCGCTTTCGCCCCCAATTCCCATTGTGTAGACTTTTCTGCCTCTAACATTTTATTGGCATTCGTCGTTCCAATCGGCGCCACACCGCCGTGCTCGAGACCTTGACTGAAACTGGCGTAGGTGCTGAGTTCGGCGCTCGGTTTGAACACTAAGGCAGCGTTCGGTAAGTTATAGCTTTGTTCGAACTGCGGACTGCCTGCTTGAGTGCGATCAACCGAGAGTCGGCGCAGGCCGGCATGTAAGTCCAACTCTTTACTTAACTTGATAATGTCTTGCACGAATAAAGAGTTTTCTTTGTCAGTGCGACGTAAGCTAACTGGTCCGGTTCTATTGGTGGACGGTGGAACGGCAGTTGGATGGAATAGATTGCTACTGCCCGCATAGTCATAAACGTAATCGCCATAGTAATCGCGACGATCGGAGTTGCTAATTCCCGCTGCTAATTGATGTTCAACACCCGCTGTCGCAAATTTTCCTGTCAAGATTGCTTGTGTGCCTCGAAGCTTCTTAGACTCGCCTACACTTTGATAGTCATAAACATCATAGTCTCCATTTGCACAGTAGCCTGGATATAAGTTTTGCGCGCCGCAGCCGTAAGGGAAGGCTGTAAAATCATCGCGCTTAAATTGATGAAAATTACTGGAAATACTCGCATTCCAGTTGGCGTCGATTTGGTATTCGAAGCGCAGGCCGAAATTTTGATTTGTGGTGTCAACTGGCTTTGCCCATTTTTGATCATTCAACAACAAGTCCGCGGAGATTCCTCGTGGTAGCTCAGTGCCATTGAAGAGCTGAAAACCTGGGGCAGACAATTGTGATTTGTGTTGGTGATCGATATCGATTTGGAATAAGGCTTGTGGAGAAATCTTCCAATCTAAAGCGACGGAGGCGAATTGACGTTCACCATCAGCACCTTTGATGTAGGAGCGCAATTTTTCACCAGCGGCATTGATGCGGTAGCCGAATTGTTTGTCATCGGTCTTGCCACCGAGATCAACGCTGCCGTACAAAGTGCCGCGCTCGCTGGCTTCAAGCGTGATGGAGCGCAATGCAGTATTACTTGGACGTTTGGTGACGTAATTGATTACGCCTCCAGGTGTGGTGAAGCCAGATTGTAAGCCGCTGATGCCTTTGAGGATTTCTAAGCGCTCTTTGTTTTCAAGTGGAATTGAAGAGTCGCCTGGGATGGCAAAGCCATCTTTGCGGTAGCTGGACGCATTGTCGAGCGCAAAGCCGCGAATCGAAAACTGCTCAGCGTAACCGACTGCATTGTAGGCATCATTAACACTGGCATCGAACTTCATTGCGTCTGTGGTTTGGCGAATGCGCAGGTCTTGAAGTTGCGTTGATGAGAATGCCGTAATTGAGAGTGGAGTGTCTTGTAGGCTGTTTTCCAAGTAGCCGCCGAGCTTGCTTGTATCGACTTTATTGCTACGGCTTCCGCTGACGACCACTTCCTGCAAAATCTGGTCTTTATTTTGTGCTTGGGCTAATTGTGGCAAACTGAAAGCTTGGGCTAACGCAATGCTGATAAGGCTGAATTGGAATTTTGTTGTAGACATCTGAGACTCTTCTAACTTAGGTTACGTCTAGAAAAACGCAAACGAAAGAAGAGGGTGAGTCAAGGTGATTAAATTCTTCACCAAACAGACGGGGTGGACTGTAGACTGCGCGCTTCCCTTCGCTGGCATTATCCAGATCAGGTTCAAGGGACTATCTCACCCGCATCAATATTGACGCAGGACCCCTAGCGAAGGCGAGACTGTAACATAAAAATACGATGAATGCCGCATGGTGCTTGGGTTTGCGGTGTCGGCTACGGATATTGCCGATGCTTGAAAAACAAAAAAGCCTTGTATTTCTACAAGGCTTTTTATTTGGCTCCCCGACCTGGACTCGAACCAGGGACCTGCGGATTAACAGTCCGTCGCTCTA
>CANHZI010000251.1 GCA_947464955.1 Oxalobacteraceae bacterium | reverse complement strand
TTCATCAGCTATTTGCGCTTTCTCTCTCGCGCTAACTTTTCTTTTGCTTGAACTAAGGCTTGCAACTTTTTTAGATACGCATTCTCCAAACGCAGATAGTTCAATTCTTCCAGCAGCGCTTCATGTGATGGCGCTGCTGGCTCTTGATTCGAGCTAGGCTTTTTTGATGGAGTAGGCATAGTAGGCGGTCGTCCTTTACGGCGTGGTTCTAGAGCGCCAAGCCCACCATGACGATAAAGTCGTACCCACTGGGCGAGAATCGTAAGCACCTCACCTGAACCGTCTGGACGTCAGCATTAAAAACCTTCAAAGTAGTTCCCGTTACATTTTAGCGGGAGCTACTTTGGAGTTATTAGACACACCCGTCCGCAGAAAGCGGCGCCCCAACTACTCACCGGAATTCAGGAAGCAACTTGCACAGCGTGCATCTGAACCAGGCGTATCGGTTTCTCTTCTGGCGCAGGAGAATGGCATCAACGTCAATATGCTGTTCAAATGGCGTCGGGAATTGCGTGATGGACGATTGAATGGCGTGATGCAACGGCAGGCCATGTTGCCAGTGACTATCGTCGATGAGAGTCCAGTTAATTTGTCATCCACAAATCCCACGTGCATACCGGATGCTGTTGCCAGCCAAGGACATGCCGGTACTCGACCAAGTGTGATTGAAATCGAAATAGCAGGCGCAGTGATGCGCTTTGATGGCAAGGCAGACCTATCTATGGTCCGTGCCGTATTGGGAATGTTACGAACATGATGGGCTTACCAAAGGGAACACGCATCTGGCTGGCAGCTGGCGTAACCGATATGCGTTCTGGCATGAATGGTTTGGCGGCCAAGGTGCAATTGACTCTGCTTGAAGATCCGCTGGCTGGCCATGTATTCGTATTTCGGGGAAGGCGCGGCAACGTGGTCAAAGTGTTGTGGGCCACAAGCGATGGAGTGTGCCTGTTGATCAAGCGATTGGAACGAGGCCGCTTCGTCTGGCCCCAGACGAGCAGTGGCAAAGTCCATCTGACCCAGGCACAGCTGTCCATGCTGCTCGAAGGAATCAACTGGAAGCAACCGGAACGCACCTGGCCACCGCTATCACTCTTGTAAACGTTCCAGAACATGCGTAAACTCCGCGCATGCCTACCATTCCCTCATTTCCTGACGATATCGAAACACTGAAAGCACTGCTGCTGGAGCGGGATGGCGAACTGCAGTCCCTACGTCAAACAGTCTCGACCTTGGAACTGGCCCTGAGCGTACGCACGCTCGAAATTGAACAACTGACACTCCAGATCGCCAAGTTGAAACGTATGGTGTTTGGTCGTAAATCCGAGAAGATCGACAAGAAGCTGGAGCAACTGGAAACACGTCTGGAAGATTTGATTGCCGAAGAAGGTGCAGCAGAACAAACCGCAAAGCTTCCGGCGCAGCCGCGCCAGAAATCGATTCACAAGCCTTTCCCTGAGAACCTGCCGCGCGAAGAGCACATCATCGAACCAAAGGAAGACGCATGCCCGCAATGTGGTGGCAATCTAAAACCGCTGGGCGAAGATGTATCCGAACAGCTAGAAGTGATCGAAGCAGCGTTCAAGGTCATTCGCCATGTGCGAAAGAGGAAGGCCTGCGCCTGCTGCGATTGTATTGTCCAAGCGCCGGCGCCGAGTCGCCCGATTCAGCGGGGATTTGCCGGTCCTGGGCTATTGGCTAATATCGCGGTGAGCAAATTCGCTGATCACCAACCACTTTACCGGCAAGCCCTTATTCATGCTCGCCGTGGTGTTGAACTCGATCCAGCAACGACAGGGCGTTGGATGGGCGCATGTGGCGTCTTAGTCACACCGTTGGTAGAAGCGTTGCGTCGCTATGTAGTATCTCCTGGCAAAGTCCATAGCGACGATACACCGATGCCGGTACTAGCACCGGGTAACGGTAAAATAAAGATGGGGCGACTCTGGGTGTACGTGCGTGATGACCGAAATTCTGGCTCACATGCTGCACCGGCAGTATGGTTTGCTTATTCCGCGACCCGACAAGGACTACATCCGCAGACGCATCTGGCTGGATTTGCCGGTGTATTGCAGGCTGATGCGTACGGTGGCTACGATAAAATTTATACCGATGGTAGAGTGATCGAAGCAGCCTGCTGGGCACATGCTAGGCGCAAGGTCTATGATTTACACGCAAAAAAGGCTACACCAACGACCACTGAGATTCTGCGTCGGATTGGCGAACTATATGCCATTGAAGCGCAAGTTCGCGGACAGCCACAGGATACACGTCAGCGCATCAGGCAATTACAGGCAAGGCCACTCCTGATCGAACTGGAACTTTGGTTGCGTAACCGATTACTGACGCTCTCGACTCAGTCCGAGACGACAAAGGCGATCAACTACATGCTCAACCAGTGGCAGGCGTTAATCTATTACTGTGACGATGGCGTGGCCGAGATTGACAACAACATCGCCGAGAATGCGTTGCGGGGTTGCTGCCTTGGCCGCAAAAATTTCCTGTTCTTGGGCTCGGATAGTGGGGGCGATCGTGCCGCTGCTATGTATAGTCTGATTGGCACGGCGCGGATGAATGACATTAATCCAGAAGCTTATCTGCGCTATGTGTTCACGCATATTGCCGACTATCCGATCAATCGTGTTGCCGATTTGTTGCCGTGGAATGTAGCTGCTAAACTCCTGCCTGCATAAACAGAATCAAGCTGCCCTTTTGTGTCAGTTTGTTTCTCCATTATTCTAGGATCACGCATGGCACAGCAAGCTAAAATCATTACCCTATATGTTGAATTGGAAGGTATCGCTCCCCCGATCTGGCGACGTATTATTGTCGATGACGATATCACGTTGCGAACCCTGCACCATGTCATCCAAGCGGCATTTGGGTGGACAGACTCTCATCTGCACGAATTCAATGTGGAAGGTCGTGTTTACGCCATGTTGGACAATGAAAACGTACTTGATACCATCGAAGATCGTGAGATTCCAGGTGATGATCGCAAGAGTAAGTTGCAAAAATTAGTTTACCCTGGCCAGCGGTTCGATTACCAATACGACTTTGGAGATAATTGGCGGCATAGCATTAAGGTTGAAAAAATCGATCTTGTAGCAGAAAAGATGGGCGCCGCGCAAATCATCGACGGAGCGCGCGCGGCACCACCGGAAGACGTTGGTGGCACATCAGGTTATGAAGACTTCCTCACCGAAATTCAAGATCCTTCCAGTGAGCAAGGGAGAGACTATTTGCAATGGGTGGACGGCCCCTTCGACCCGGAATTATTTGATCGACGCGCCGCGAACAATGCCTTGCTTCGAATGGCTTGGAACGAGTGGGGTAAAAAATAAACAGCTTGCAAGACGGTTTAAGTGAGGCGCTTACCGAGAATCCCAGGATTGCGAATATTAAAGTGCGTTGCAACTTGACTGTAAGATAAGGCATTGTCCCATAGATGTCTCAGCACAGACAATTTAAACTCAGCGCTGTAATGGGTGAACTTTTTGGTCAGTCCGTCCATGCCGTGTGTTTTATACCAACCAACCCAACGTTCTACCATTGAGCTCTGCAAGCCGTATTTTTTACCCAAGGCGACATATCCCATCGGGCCCTCTAAATATTCTTGCACTACACGGTATTTAAATTCTTCTGCATGTTTCGTCATTAAAAAACCCCAAAAGTTGCTGTC
>CANHZI010000250.1 GCA_947464955.1 Oxalobacteraceae bacterium | reverse complement strand
TCGAAGCTTTCCGTTTATCAGACCGTCAAGCTGAAGATATTTTGGAAATTCGCTTGCGCCAATTGGCTCGTTTGGAAGCCATTAAGATTCAACAAGAATTTGCTGAATTACGCAACGAGAAAACGAATCTGCAGAACTTGCTCTATGATCCTTCAGCGATGAAGAAATGCATTATCAAGGAAATCGAAGCCGATGCGAAACAATACGGTGACGCACGTCGAACTTTAATCGAAGAGGCGCAAAAAGCTTCGGTCGAAACGAAAGTGATCGATGAACCAGTTACTGTCGTTGTTTCCGAAAAAGGCTGGGTGCGTGCGCGTACCGGTCATGAACACGATCCTGCGCAATTTAGTTTCAAAGCGGGCGATAGCTTGTATGGCACATTTGAATGCCGCACTGTTGATAACCTCTTAGTATTCGGCTCCAATGGTCGTGTCTACTCGGTTCCAGTATCCGCCCTGCCTGGTGCGCGTGGTGATGGCGTACCAGTCACGACCTTGATTGATTTGGCGGCTGGTACACGGATCTTGCATTATTTCGCGGGCAAATCAGACATTTCCTTATTGCTGGCGTCAACCGCTGGCTACGGCTTTACTGCCAAACTCGGTGACATGGTCGGTCGTATGAAGGCGGGTAAAGCCTTCATGACACTCGACGATGGCGATGAACCTTTGGCACCAACAGCGGTAGCCGATGATGCCAGCGCGATCGCCTGTCTCTCCGAAAAAGGTCGCTTGTTAGTGTTTGGCCTTGCTGAGATCAAACAATTGTCGAGCGGTGGCCGTGGTGTGATTTTGATGGAACTGGAGGCCAAAGAAAAACTCTTGGTTGCAACGGCAATCAGCCAAAAAGGCGTGAAAGTCAGTGGTATTGGTCGAGCTGCAAAAGCGCAGGAAGTCGTTTTGAGCGCGAGTAGCCTCGCTGTACATATTGGCAAACGCGCTCGTAAAGGCAAAGCTTTGGAGTCAAAAATCAAAGCGCAAAGTCTGACAAGAAATTAAAGTCTAAGTTAGGTGAACAAGAAAAAAGCCCTGATGTATCGCATCAGGGCTTTTTTTATTTGGATAACATTAAGGCAAAGAGAACGAAACTTGTGTGTTCAGCGATATTGACACCGCGGCTCAACAAATTATTCACCCAAGAGCACTTGATTCTTACCACTCGCTTTCGCTTTATATAAAGCGGCGTCAGCGACAGTTAAAAGTTCATCAGGATTAGCCGTCTGACGAGAATCTGCGATCCCTGCAGAAAATCCAACTTTAAATTCACCGTGCTCAGAAACGTGAACCACGCGACTAAACGCAACTCGAATTTTTTCTAAGACCATGCGCGCGACATCGGCCGTGGTATTCGGAAAGATCACGATAAATTCTTCACCGCCATAGCGCCCTACGGCATCACTTTTACGCAAACGCTGCTTAAGCATGTGCGATAAGGTACGTAAAACTTGATCGCCCATTTGATGTCCATAGGTATCATTCACAAGCTTGAAATTATCAAGATCGATCATGGCGACCGCCACACAAGTCACGGTGCGGCTTGCGCTTGAAATCTTCGCGATCAAGTCTTCTTTGATGGCGGTATGGTTATACAAACCGGTTAGACCATCGCGCATTACCAAGGTACGCAGAGAACGAAAACGCTCCGCACGAGAAGAC
Source organism: Oxalobacteraceae bacterium (assembly GCA_947464955.1). Taxonomy (GTDB): domain Bacteria; phylum Pseudomonadota; class Gammaproteobacteria; order Burkholderiales; family Burkholderiaceae_D; genus Undibacterium. The sequence continues at coordinate 2,054 of CANHZI010000250.1, read as the reverse complement.
AAAGATGAAATCAACAACTCTGGCGCGATTGGCTTACACAAGAAATCATCTGCACCGACTTTCACGGCGGCGATTTGCTTCTGTTCGTCCTGTTCGCTTGACAAAAAGATGATAGGCACATCGAGATAGGAATGATCTTGCCGAATCACTTTTGAGAGCTCTACGCCATCGCAATTTGGCATGTAGATATCCATCAAAATCAACTCGGGTCTAAAGCTCGACATATGTTCCAGCACTAACTCAGGGTCATTGAGTACCTCGACCACCATGCCAGCTGATTTGAGCATACTGCTATACGCCTGTGTCAAATCGACGTCATCATCGATAATCAAAATTCGATATAAACGCGGTTCGGGCAAGGCAATAATTTCTTCCAGGCGCTCGGTCAAGGCGAGTACATCGACTGGTTTGAGGAAGAAGCCATCGCCGCCAGCACGCACCGCACGTAAGCGACTTTCGAAGCTGTTCAAATTAGACATGAACAAGGTGGGTGGTAGCTGTCTTCCTTGACTTTTTAATCGTTCAATTTCATCGCCACCAGCGTGATATCCGTGTTGGCAATCTAGATCAATCACCAAGAAGGAAGGCATCTTTTCATCAAGTGCCTCACCTAAATGTTCAAGACATTCAATATGGCAAACATCGAAAGCGAACTGCTCAAGTTGCTGCACCATTTCAGCGGTTTTTTCGAGGTCGCTATCAACTAGATAGATTAACTTACGCTCGGCCTCAACAACAGCTGGTTTGGCTGGTGCTAAAGCTTCGGACTCAGCTTCGGGCTCAGCGACGCGAGACTCCTGAATGTATTTTTCAACATGCTGACAAAACTCTTGGATTTGCGAGGAATCCCATGCTTCGCCCTGCATATATGACTTGAGTTGCGACTCAAGTGCACGCGCCTTGGTGCCCATATCTGGAAAGCCAAATGTACCAGCAGAGCCTGCCATCGTATGCAGCAGGCGGTGCAATAGCGCTTCGTGTTCCTTGTTATTTGGATCGCGCAAAAAGGCATCTTTGGCATCTTCAATTTCTGCCAACTTGCCCGGTAATTTCGAAATAAAAACTTGCCCGAGCGCGCGTATCGCGGCCTCGAGTTCCTCATCTGCAGAACTCACTTAGCTTACCTTTTCCCACAAAGTGCGAACCTGTACCGAGAGGCTCATAGGATCAAACGGCTTGGCGATTACACCAATCGCACCTAAAGTGAAGTAATAGTCTTGTTCACTCGACTGCACTTTTGCAGTCATAAAAATCACTGGCGTATTTGCGGTCGTCGCTTTTTTACGAAGTTCTGCCAAGGTGGTCGGACCATCCATATTCGGCATCATCACATCGAGTAGCAACAAATCGGGTAGAAAACCACTATCTATTGCTGCAATGGCTTCCGCGCCTGAACTACACGTTTTCAATACAAAGCCACCGACTACCTCGAGGGCAATTTGGGCAACGGCTTGAATATCCAGATCATCTTCCACATACAAGATATTGGTGAGTGATTTAGCGGACATAGTTTTCCTTTGATAGCACTGCCAATTTCACTAAATCAGCAGGAAATAGAATCGAGGCACAAGAAGTGCTTAGTCGATTGTAATCATATCGCTGCAAGAGGTGATGTCAAAGCAAAATTGTTGTTTTAGTGAATTTTTTCCAACAGGCAACACTTATTCAACGCAAAACAAAGAGGAATCGACTCAAAACGCACGAACTTGACCACTAAAAACGGTCAGGAAATGCGGGTTAATTCCGATTGAGTAAGACAGGTCCGCTGGTCGCATAATCTTCCACAGCGCAAAGTCGGCCGCTTTTCCGATTTCTAGACTGCCAATTTCATGCGCCAGACCAAGTGCCTTCGCTGCATGTGTCGTCACCCCTTGCAAGGCCTCTAATGGAGTGAAGCGGAACAAAGTGCAAGCCATGTTCATCGTCAACAACAGCGATGTCATCGGCGAAGTACCAGGATTACAATCGCTGGCCAAGGCCATCGCTACTCCCGCCTGACGAAGACCTGCGATCGGTGGTAGTTTGGTCTCGCGTAAAAAGTAAAAAGCACCAGG
>CANHZI010000249.1 GCA_947464955.1 Oxalobacteraceae bacterium | reverse complement strand
TGCATCACTCGATAAACAGCACCACTATAAGCACTGCGTGAAATGGCGCATTTTCAAGACAATTGTGAAGGAGCCTCAATATGGCAACAGCACCAAAAAAAGCAGCAGCGAAACCAGCAGCAAAAAAACCTGCAGCGAAAGCAGCAGCTAAACCAGCAGCGAAAAAACCAGTAGCAAAAGCAGCAGCTAAACCAGCAGCGAAGCCAGCTAAAGCCGCAGCTAAACCAGCTAAAGCAGCAGCGAAGCCAGCAGCAGCTAAAAAACCAGCAGCAGCGAAAAAGCCAGCAGCAGCACGTAAGCCAAATGCAGCATTCATGAAGCCAATGACATTGTCACCAGTGTTGGCAGCAGTGATCGGTGCAGCACCAATGCCACGTACTGAAGTCACGAAGAAAATCTGGGAATACATCAAGAAGCACAAGCTGCAAGATGAAGCTAACAAACGCAATATCAATGCAGATGACAAGTTGAAAGCCGTCTTCGGTGGCAAGAAACAAGTCTCTATGTTTGAAATGACTAAACTCATTTCTGGTCATCTTTCCTAATTTGGGAAACGATTTCCATATTGCTTTGGGCAATTCCTGGGGATGAATATTCAACCCCAATCCCAAACAAAAACGCCCGCATCGCGCGGGCGTTTTTGTTTGTAGTTCTCTTTTCTTCTGTTTATGTCCAATTCAGCCAACGCTCCTAAGAAGCAAGCCATATTTCATCCCCGAAACAAGCATCAGGGAGAATACGATTTCAAACAACTAATCGCTGCGGATGAAGCTAACGCCGAACCGCGACTGGCGCAGTTCGTACAGACGAACCCCGCTGGCGAATTGAGCATCGATTTTAGCCAGCCGGCTGCAGTCAAAGCGCTGAACCGTGCTCTACTCACCTTGCAATACAATATACGGGGTTGGGATATTCCAGACGGCAATTTGTGCCCGCCAATTCCAGGTCGGGTCGACTATCTTCACTATCTCGCTGACCTACTCAAACAAAGCAACGGCGGCAAGGCACCGAAAAAATCAAGTATCCACGTGCTCGACATCGGCACCGGTGCTAACGGCGTTTACCCACTGCTTGGCGCTAGCGAATATGCATGGCATTTCGTGGCAAGCGACATCAACCAAGCGTCTCTGTCGAACGTACAAGACATTCTTGAAGCCAATCCAACTGTCGCGAAACAAATTGAGTTACGCAAGCAAAATGACGCAAATGCGATTTTTCGGCAGCTAATTGCAGTAGATGAATGGTTCGACCTCAGTATGTGCAATCCCCCTTTCCACGCCTCGCCTGAAGAGGCTGAAGCGGGTACCAAACGAAAATGGAAAAACCTTGGCAATCATGACGGCAATAAGAACGCGACACTTAATTTCGGTGGCACCGACGCCGAGTTGTGGTGTCCAGGCGGTGAGGCTGCATTCATCGAGAAAATGATTCAGGAAAGCGCTCTGTTCAAAACACAATGCTTTTGGTTTACGTGTTTGGTATCAAAAGCTTCAAACCTAACGATGCTGATCAAATCTCTAAAGCGGGTACAAGCCTTACAAATCAAAACGATAGAGATGCAACAGGGGCAAAAACAAAGTCGCTTTATTGCTTGGACTTTTCTCACGCCGAGCCAACAAGCGGCATGGGCCAAACTACGTTGGTAATTTGCCGAGTTTAGCCTTGGTCAGGGAGAAGGCCACCTAGCCTTTGAATTCCCAATTCTTCCAATTCGCTAAAACAGCATTCGGATATTCAGGGCGACCACGGCTGCCGTTATATCGGCCGAGTGCCAGATAGAGATTGCCGCCTTCCATATCGATATACATACGCAGAATAGAACAGCCATAGCGTAGATTGGTTTGCATGTGGAAGAGCTTTTTCGGATCGCCATCGCCAATGACACGCGACCAGAACGGCATGACTTGCATGTAACCACGCGCACCAACAATCGAGGTGGCGTACTTTTTGAAACCTGATTCCACTTGAATTAGGCCCATCACCATCGCCGGCTCCAGGCCCGCTCGCTTGGATTCATACCAAATCGTTTCCAACAGTTCAAGGCGAGTTTGGCGGTCGGGAATGCGGCGTTTGAGACGATCGGACATCTCGCCTAGCCAATGTAAATACTTAATGCGGTCTTCGATCTTGTCGAAGCTAGGTTTCGGCGGCCTAGGGTCAGCAATGACTTTCGCTAAGGCCAGACGTACAGAATCGGCAATCGCTTCTTCTTTTTGATTGCCTGCATACACCGAGCTAGAGAACACCAAGGAAAGTGCAAGAACTGGCAACCAAAGACAAACGCGGAGGCGCTTGATACTGCTGCCCCTCCGCGTTTCATTTTTTCGTTGACCGCACAACTGCATCGTCGTCAAAATTAAGACTTCAGTTTCGCTTGTAAGAAGTTGAACATATCAGCGATCGCCACATTGCTTGCTTCTGCATCACGACGGCCTTTGTATTCGAGATTGCCTTCCTTCAAGCCGCGATCACCGATCACCACGCGATGAGGGACGCCGATCAATTCCCAGTCAGCAAACATCGCTCCTGGACGCAAGTCACGATCGTCGAGCAAGACATCCACGCCGGCTGCACTCAGTTCAGCATACAATTTTTCTGCTTGTTCTTTCACCGCTGGGCTCTTCTCCATCCCCATAGGGCAGATCACCACTTCAAACGGTGCGATAGAAGTTGGCCAAATGATGCCTTTATCGTCGAAATTCTGTTCAATCGCGGCACCCAGAATACGTGTGATACCGATACCGTAGCAACCCATTTGCAAAATCTGTGGCTTACCATTTTCGTCGAGGTAAGTTGCTTTCATCGCTTCAGAGTAACTTGTGCCGAGTTGGAAAACGTGACCAACTTCGATACCACGTTGGATCGCTAACACGCCTTTGCCATCGGGAGATGGATCACCGGCCACCACGTTGCGCAAATCTGCCACCATAGGTTCGGCCACATCGCGGCCCCAGTTAGCGCCGGTAAAGTGGAAATCTTCTTCGTTCGCACCGCATACGAAATCCCCCATCATCGCTACCGTGCGATCAGCTACGATCTTTACTGGCAATTTAGTGTTGATCGGGCCGAGGTAGCCTGGTTTGGTGCCGAAGTGTTCGACGATTTCGTCTTCCGTCGCGAAACGATAGTTCGCCAAACCTGGCACTTTGCTCGCCTTGATTTCATTGAGTTCATGATCGCCGCGCAAGAGCAATAACCAAACTTGTTTCTTGATCTGGTCTTTTTCTTCGATTTCGACGGTCAACACGATCGACTTCACGGTTTTTTCTAGTGGAATGCTGAGCAATGCTGCCACATCTTCACATTTTGATTTGGATGGTGTCGAAGTCTTCGTCAACGCCGCAGCAGCTGGTTGGCGTTCCGCATACAAAGCAACTGCCTCTGCTGCTTCCATATTCGCCGCGTAATCGGAAGTTGGGCAATAGACCAAGGCATCTTCACCGGTGTCTGCGATCACGTGAAATTCATGCGAGCCTGTACCACCAATCGCACCATTGTCGGCAGCGACCGCTCTGAACTGCAATCCAAAACGATTGAAGATACGTGTGTATGCGTCGTACATATTTTGGTAGGACTTTTTCAAGCCATCCAAATCGCGATCAAACGAGTAAGCATCTTTCATCGTGAATTCACGACCGCGCATCAAACCAAAGCGTGGACGGCGCTCGTCACGGAACTTAGTTTGGATATGATAAAAATTAACGGGTAACTGGCGATAGGACTTCAATTCTGAACGCACGACATCGGTAATCAC
>CANHZI010000248.1 GCA_947464955.1 Oxalobacteraceae bacterium | reverse complement strand
TTGATCAAATAAGAATCGAGCGAAGAGCCAAACCTGTGCTTGCTTCTCTTTTGAGAATATCAGTTTTTCTGGGGATTACTAGGTGAACATCGATCTGCGTACGCATAAAGTTGCCGCTTTTTGATGAAACAACAATACTATCGATGTCACCGCTGCGCTTGAGGGTTTAAAGCTGTCTAGTTGGTGTAAAGCCTGCGTCAATAATGGCTTTTTCGATCACGCTACATTCTTTATTGCTATTTACTTTGGCTGTGTGAGTTGCGAGATCAATCGTCACTTCGGCTTGAGTGTCAACTTCTTTGACTGCTTTGGTAACGCTGGCCTCGCAATGCTTGCAAGTCATGTCGTTGATCTGAAAAACGTGCATGATGTATCCTTTTGCTGATGTCATATTGAGCTGTGATTGTAGCCTGATTGTCGTTTGATCGCTGTGCTTCTGCTTGGATTACGCCACCGTAACGCTATCTAGTTGTCTAGTGTGTGCCAGCATTCGCCCGCCTTATTGCGTTAGATCAAATCATCCGCTTGACCCAGCTGACTTGCGCTGTATGATGCCCCATATTCTTACTCTTATTCGCTCTCTTATTCGCTCTCTTAATCGCTCTCTTAATCGCTCTCTTAATCGTTCTCTTACATTTTTTTAATCCGCTCTCATCTGGTTAATTGATCAATGCGCCAAATACAAACTCAGACATTCGGTATCGAAGGCATGACCTGCGCATCGTGCGTGCAGCGGGTCGAACGCGCCTTGCAAAAGCTTGATGGTGTCGTTCACGTCAATGTGAACTTGGCGACTGAGAAGGCGACGGTGGAATCTGATGTCAGTTTGCTTAGCTTAATTCAAACGGTAGAAAAGGCGGGTTACCAGGTTCCTGTGAAAAGCCTAGACCTAGCGATCGCGGAGATGACTTGCGCCTCTTGTGTAGGCCGTGTCGAAAAAGTTTTACGCGCCGTGCCCGGTGTGATTGAGGTAAGTGTGAACTTGGCGACCGAGCGCGCCCAATTACGCATGCTCACCAACACCGATATGGCACTTTTGCTGCAAGCCTGCCAGAAAGCCGGTTATCCCGCGCATGTGGTGGTCGATGGTCAGCACCAAGCACACGTGCAAAAGGGTGATGGGCGTTGGCAAGTCATGCTCGCCGCACTATTGAGTCTCCCGTTAATGGCGCCGATGGTACTGGCACCGTTCGGCATTGAATGGATGTTGTCGAGTTGGTGGCAATTGGCCTTGGCAACGCCAGTGCAGTTTGTTCTGGGCGCGCGTTTCTATCGTGCTGGATATCGGGCCTTTGTCGCAGGCAGTGGCAATATGGATTTGCTGGTCGCTTTAGGCACAAGCTCGGCGTATGGTTTGTCGCTGTATTTGATGTTGGCTCATGCTGGGCATCCGGGCTCGGGCATGCAACATCTCTATTTCGAATCATCCGCAGTGGTAATTACCTTAGTGTTACTCGGTAAATGGCTAGAAGCACGCGCCAAATCACAAACGGTCTCGGCGCTCAAAGCTTTAGAGGCGTTGCGCCCGACTTCTGCGCTCGTGAAACGGGATGGCATTGAAAGCGAGGTGCCGCTTGACCAATTGCGTGCTGGGGATCTAGTCGTATTGCGTCCCGGAAGTCGGGTTGCGGTCGATGGCGAAGTGATCGAAGGCCAGAGCCAAGTCGATGAATCCTTATTAACCGGGGAGAGTTTGCCGCTGACGAAAAAACTCGGCGACAAAGTGTTTGCTGGTGCAGTGAATGGTGACGGTATGCTAGTCGTCCGTGCCACGGAGCTCGGTGCGCGTAGCATGCTCTCGCAAATTATTAAATTGGTTGAAGATGCACAAGCGGTGAAGGCGCCCATCCAACGATTGGTAGATCAAATTAGTGCCATCTTCGTCCCTGTGGTCTTGGGTATTTCGCTCATCACTTTAGTCGCATGGGGATGGCTGACGGGCGATTGGCAAACGGCGATTTTGAATGCGGTCGCGGTGCAGGTGATTGCTTGCCCCTGTGCTTTAGGATTAGCGACACCCACTGCGATCATGGTAGGGACCGGTGTTGCTGCGCGTTTTGGTATCTTAATCAAGGATGCACAAGCTTTAGAAATCGCGCACCGAATTCAAACGGTTTGCTTTGACAAAACTGGCACGCTCACCGAAGGTAAGCCGAGCGTCACCGCCATTCATGTGCATTCGCAATGGCATGGCGATCATCAACAATTGCTCAGTTTGGCAGCGACTGTGCAGCAATATAGCGATCATCCTTTGGCCAAAGCTGTGATGCAGGCAAGCCAATCACAGCAGCTCAACATCGCAGCAGCAGTTGATGCCAAGGCAGTGCCAGGTTTAGGAGCGCAGGCGAGTCTGAACGGAATGCAGATCTACTTGGGAAATGCCCATTGGATGCGTGATCTGCAAATCGATCTCGATGCTATGCAGAATACCGCTCAAGACGAAGAGGCGAAAGGACGTACACTGTCTTATGTTGCCTGTGCGAAGGACGGACAAATTCAACTGTGTGGACTGATTGCTTTCGGCGATCAAATCAAGGAGCAAGCGCTTCCTGCAGTGACCCAGTTGAAGCACATCGGAGTCAAAGTCGTGTTGATTAGCGGCGATAATCAAGGCAGCGCGCAGGCAGCGGCGACCGCGGTCGGTATCGACGAGATCTATGCGCAAGTGTTACCGGCTGACAAAGCCGCAATCGTGCAAGGCCTTAAACAGGAAGGTGCTTGCGTGGCAATGGTCGGAGACGGCATTAACGACGCCCCCGCTTTGGCTGCGGCCGATGTGGGCATTGCGATGGCAACCGGGACCGATGTCGCTATGCACACCGCTGGTATCACCTTGATGCGCGGCGATCCAGCCTTGGTGGCAGAAGCGATCGCGATTTCGCAGAAGACTTATCGCAAGATCCGTCAAAATCTAGGATGGGCCTTCGTCTACAACTTGATTGGTATTCCCTTGGCAGCCATGGGTTACCTCAACCCGATGATTGCAGGCGCCGCGATGGCCTTATCCAGTGTCAGTGTGATTTCCAATGCGCTGCTCTTACGACGCTGGAAGCCGAGCACGCCATCCTCGTGAGGTGCTCGTTGACACTGCTGCTGATGTTGAAGACCTGATTGATTGTGCTTAAGCGCGGCGAGGAATTTGCAAACCTTCGATAACGGCAGGGCGCTGTCTGAATTGATTGAGTGCACGAATCACATGCGGAAATTGCTCAATATTGACAAGGTCTGCTGCCTCATAAAATCCGATCAGATTTCTAACCCAAGGGAAGATCGCGATATCGGCAATGCTGTAGTCGCCAACCATCCACTCGCGTTGTGCGAGGTGCTGATTCAGAACACCGAGTAAACGTTTTGACTCTGCCGCATAACGATCGCGAGGACGTTTGTCTTCGTATTCGCGTCCCGCAAATTTATGGAAGAAACCGAGCTGCCCAAACATAGGGCCGATGCCACCCATTTGAAACATCAGCCACTGCAAAGTTTGGTAACGTTGCTCAGGATCTGTCGACAGTAATTGACCACTCTTTTCAGCGAGGTAAATCAAGATCGCGCCTGATTCAAACAGGGCCAAGGGTTTGCCTTGTGGACCATTGGGATCAATGATAGCGGGTATCTTATTGTTGGGATTGAGTGAAATAAATTCAGGCGACAATTGTTCATTGGCCTCAAAGCTCACGAGATGCGCTTCATATGGCAGACCAATTTCTTCTAACATGATCGAGGCCTTGACACCATTCGGTGTCGCCAAGGAGTACAGTTGCAAGCG
>CANHZI010000247.1 GCA_947464955.1 Oxalobacteraceae bacterium | reverse complement strand
GAGTGCTGCAAGTCGTATTTCTTACCTAGGGCAACGTACCCCAGCGAGCCATTTAAATACTCTCGTACTACACGGTATTTAAACTCTTCTGTATGTTTAGCCATTAAAAAACCCCAAAAGTTGGTGTCCAACTTTTGGGGTTCAGTTCATTAGTTCGGGCTTTTTTATTTGAAGGTTGAAGTTGACTTTATTGATTACCAGCTGCGCAATAATCCAACCGCGAGACCTTCTAGTGCAAATTCTTGCTCGCTCTCATTGACGACGATCGGCGAGAAATCTGGGTTTTCTGGAAGTAATTCAATTCCTTGTGACGTCTTCATGTAGCGTTTGACGGTAACTTCTTCGCCAATGCGGGCAACTACGATTTGCCCATTGCGCGCGCTGTCTGTCTTCTTTACTGCTAACAAATCGCCATCCATGATGCCGATATCGCGCATCGATAAACCACGAACCTTTAACAGGAAATCTGGCTTGGCGGAAAATAGCGAGGGGTCCACGTTATAAGTTGCCTCAACATGCTCGGTGGCCAAGATCGGTGAGCCTGCAGCAACACGACCGACTAAAGGCAAGCTCAATTGCATGAGAGCTGGGTGAGGTAAGGCCATTTGCATGCTAGGCATATGATTGGATAGCTCGGAGTCTAAGAGCCGAATCCCACGTGAAGTGCCCGCTGAAATTTCGATCACGCCTTTTCTTGCGAGAGCCTGCAAATGTTCCTCGGCCGCATTGGTTGAGCGGAATCCGAGTTCATTGGCAATTTCGGCACGGGTCGGGGGGAATCCTGTGTTTTGGATTGCATCTTTGATCAGAGTTAAGATTTGTTCTTGGCGTGCGGTGAGCTTGAGCATGATGTCGTGGCCTTGTATTAAATAGGCTGTATATATAAGCAGACTGTATTTTTATACAGTGCATGCATAAATGCAAGTAAACATCGGTTTTTTTCTTATATTTGTCGCATTTATTTCAAGTTCGATTGGGTCTGGCCTCGTTAGTAGGGTGACTTATCTTCGAATAAGTCTTAAGTGATTGATTAAATTGTGAAAACCAGTTATTATCGTGGGCTGTCCTCTTCCTGCACTCGTCTTGACGCCGAGGCAGGCTATATTTTTTGTCCACAAGGAGAAATTATGCGTCATTATGAAATCGTATTTATCGTACATCCCGATCAAAGCGAGCAAGTGCCTGCAATGATCGAACGTTACAAAGCTACTGTAACAACACGTGGTGGCCAAGTTCACCGCGTTGAAGATTGGGGCCGTCGTCAATTGGCTTACATGATTCAAAAATTGGCTAAAGCTCATTATGTTTGCATGAACATTGAGTGCGACGCTGAAACTTTGCTTGAGTTGGAAACAGCATTCAAATTTAATGATGCCGTTTTGCGTCACCTCACAGTGAAAATGAAAAAAGCAGAAACAGCTCCTTCTCCAATGATGAAGTCTGTGCAGAAAGAAGATTCTGCTAAGGCACAACGCGTTGAAGCGCCAGCAGCTTAATAATTTTGACTAAGAGCGTGTAAGAACTGTAAAGGCAGACTGTAAAGGCATAAAGAGCTTGTGAATCAACTTAAAGTGGTTGCCACCGTAGTAGAGAAATCGGTGTTGCGTTATACCCCAGCGGGAATACCTATCGCAACAGCTACATTGGTACATGACTCTAAGCAAGAACAAGCCGGTGGTCAGCGCCAAGTCGAATTTGAGATAACCGCGATAGCCGCAGGTGAAATTTCAAAACGATTCTTGGAAATAGCACTAGGTATGCCAATGTGTTTTACAGGATTCTTAGCACGTAAGAACCGCAACAGCAAAAGTATCGTTTTTCATGTGACTGAGTTTGAGGTCGCGGAAAACGAAACAAATTTACTAGATTAGGAGCCAAAAATGGCATTCGGTAAAAAATTTGATAAAAGCAAATTGAAACAAAAGCGTCAGCAACAAAATCCTTTGTTCAAGCGTAAAAAATTCTGCCGCTTCTCAGCAGGTCATGTAGCTGCAGTTGACTACAAAGACATCGATACATTGAAAGATTTCATCCAAGAAAACGGCAAAATTATGCCTGCTCGTTTGACTGGTACTAAAGCTTTGTATCAACGTCAAGTTGACACAGCAGTGAAGCGCGCACGCTATTTAGCGTTGTTGCCATACACTGATTTGCACACAGCGTAATTCATCGAATAACGCAGACAGAAATTAGGAGAAAAAAATGCAAGTTATTTTGATGGATAAAGTCGTTAATCTCGGCAACTTGGGTGATGTAGTTCGTGTTAAAGATGGTTACGCTCGTAACTTCTTGATCCCACAACGTATCGCTCGTCGTGCAACTGCAGCAGCAATCGCTGAATTCGAAGCGAAACGTGCTGAGTTGGAAAAAGCAGCGGCAGCTAAATTGGCTGAAGCGCAAGCACAAGGCGAAAAATTGAACGGTTTGACAGTTCAAATTTCTCAAAAAGCAGGTGTTGATGGTCGTTTGTTCGGTTCAGTAACAAACTTCGACATCGCTGAAGCGTTGACAAAACAAGGCTTCGCAGTTGAGAAAGCTCAAGTTCGTTTGCCACAAGGTCCTTTGAAAACAACTGGCGATCACTCTGTTTCTGTGGCATTGCACACAGACGTAGTAGTGGACGTTATCGTTGCAGTATTGGGCGAACAAGCGTAATACAGGTTCTTCAGCGAACCAATAAAAAGCCGGGTTTTCCCGGCTTTTTTTACGTCCCTCATGATGTTATAAAAATAACTTGCGAATCCATTATCTACTCTACTATTCTATAGCAATGGATGCTTCGTTTGCGACACTACTTCTGTTTTTGCGGTCGAATAAAAAGGTATAATGCGCCCCATGAAACCATCTTCAGATCCTCAGTTAGATTCCATCCGAGTTCCACCACATTCCATCGAAGCTGAACAATCAGTCTTGGGTGGCTTGTTGCTCGACAATGCCGCTTGGGACCGTATCGCCGACTTCATTAGCGAAGATGATTTTTATCGCTTTGATCATCGTTTGATTTTCCAAGCTATCGTCAAGCTGATCAATTCGTCACGCCCAGCTGACGTGATCACTGTATTCGATTATCTTAGTGCCTCTGGTAAGGCGGACGATGCAGGTGGCTTGAGTTATTTGAATGCACTAGCGCAAAACACTCCATCGGCAGCGAACATTCGTCGCTATGCAGAGATCGTTCGTGATCGTGGCATCTTACGCAAATTGATTACAGTCGCTGATGAGATCGCTGGTCAGGCTTTAAACCCTCAGGGCAAAGAAGTTAAGCAAATGCTCGATGATGCAGAGGCGAAGATCTTTGCAATTGCCGAAGAGGGCGCTCGTGGTGCTCAAGGTTTCCAAGCTATTCAACCTCTGTTGACACAAGTCGTCGAGCGTATCGATGAACTCTATAATCGCGACCACACGAGTGACATTACCGGTGTGCCAACCGGCTTTATCGATTTGGATCGTATGACTTCTGGTTTGCAGCCTGGCGATTTGATTATCGTAGCTGGTCGTCCATCGATGGGTAAGACGGCGTTCTCCATCAACATTGGTGAAAACGTAGCGATTGATAGCGGCTTGCCAGTGGCAGTGTTTTCGATGGAGATGGGTGGCGCGCAGTTAGCGATGCGTATGTTGGGTTCGGTTGGTAAGTTGGATCAACATCGTTTGCGTACAGGTCGTTTGATCGACGAGGACTGGCCACGCCTGACGCATGCCATTCAAAAGATGAATGAGGCACAGTTTTATATCGATGAAACACCAGCGTTGAGCTCGATCGAATTGCGTGCACGTTCACGTCGCTTATCGCGTCAATGTGGCAAGCTGGGTCTGATTATTATCGATTACTTGCAACTGATGGCGGGTAACTCTGGTGGCGAAAATCGTGCAACAGAAATTTCAGAGATTTCACGAAGCAT
>CANHZI010000246.1 GCA_947464955.1 Oxalobacteraceae bacterium | reverse complement strand
TGTATCCACTTTTTAATTCGACCCGCATCGGCTAGACGCGAATATTTACCCTTCGAATCTAAGAAAACCATCACAACCGCCCGACCTTCAATGATCGCCTGCATCACCAAGCAACGCCCCGCCTCGGCAATGTAACCGGTCTTTTGCAAACCAATTTGCCAATCAGAATCTGCAACCAACTTGTTGGTTGTTCCATACTCTAAAGTACGGCGGCCTTTTGGATTAGGTGTAACAACGTATTTAGAGTCAGTGGAGTATTCACGAATTAAAGGATATTGATAGGCAGCATTGATTAATTTGACCAAGTCGCGCGCCGAAGCCACGTTCTTACTTGAAAGCCCGCTCGAATCAACATAACTTGTATCATTCATGCCCAGCTGTTTTGCTTTAGCATTCATCGCATTCACAAAAGCAGGAAGGCCGCCAGGGTAGTTACGTCCGAGTGCCGATGCTGCGCGATTTTCAGAGCTCATCAGCGCAATATGCAACAGATCAGCACGGGATAACTTGGCGCCGACTTGAAGACGAGAACCCGTCCCTTTTTCACGGTCCAGATCTTCATTGGTAATTTCAATTATTTCGTCGAGGTCCTGTTTCGCCTCAACGACTACCAAACTTGTCATCAACTTCGTAATTGACGCAATCGGAAGCGATACTTCCGAATTTTTCTCAAACAAAACCTTAGAACTATCTTGATCCACAACGTATGCAACGTTTGAGGCTAATGCCAAAGGATCATCGGAATGTTTAAGACCTGCGCGATCACCGAGGCTGGGGCGGTCAGCCACTTCAATCTGCCGTGCAACGGCATGGCTCTTACCACGTTGCTTCGAGCTTTTGGCAGCGACCAAACCTTGTTTTTGACGTTTTTGATTTTTGCTCGCAGCGTGCTTCGCCTTACTTACATGCTTTACTGTATGCTTTTTGGAATGAGCAGCATTTGCCTCGCTTGCTGCACCTAAAGTCAAAGCAGGAAGGAGCACAGCCGCTGCTAAAAATGAGGTCCCTGTGGCAAATGTCAATAATGATTTCACCTTCGACTTCAGTTTTAGTACAAGCATGTATGACTCCTTATTACAAAAAATTCCTAACGGAAAGAAGTTTAACAAATTTGTGATAATTCGCAAGAAAATTAAACACTTAGCGCAACTTCTTCAGCAAATACCTTCGCAGATGCAATTCATCATATCAAAGGATTCCTAAAGAGCAAGAAAATTTACAACATTATGCGCTGATGGAGCGGCACTATGAACGAAATTTCACAAATTCCGAAAGCGAGGCGCGCTCTGTTACCAAAGTATTTTCAATTTTATCTGGGTCTGCGTAACCGAGTGCCATACCGCATACGACCATTTCCTCTTCGGGCAGATCCAAGACCGATCGAATAATTTTGTGATACTGAGTAAACGCCGCTTGAGGACAAGTATCCAAACCCCGCCCCCGCGCCGAGATCATAATATTTTGCAAGAACATGCCATAGTCTAGCCATGAACCTTGTTCCATGATTCGGTCGATGGTAAAAATCAAACCCACTGGCGCATCAAAAAATACATAATTCCGACCATGTTGCGCATGCATCCCAGCCTTATTTTCGCGTCCCAATCCGAGCAATGCATACAAATCCCATCCGACTTTGCGACGCCGATCGATATAGGGGCTGCGCCACTCGACCGGATAGTATTTGTACTCTTCAGTATGCGTTTTTGCGATTTCTGGAACGTTATGAACAGCCAAGATTTCCTGCTCTAGTTTTGCTTTCGTTGCACCAGTTAATACATAGACTTTCCATGGTTGCGTATTGGTCCCTGAAGGGGCACGTGAAGCGACCTTCAATATTTCTTCAATCTCCTGCTGTTCTACAGTCTTCGGCAAAAATGCACGAATTGACCGACGACTCGAAATCGCCAGATCCACTATTTTTTGTTGTTCGGTCTCGATCATCATTCCTCCTTATTGCTTCATTCAGTTGTAGGAACCGCAGACAAGTGATTAAAGAATTCAATTGCTACAGCCCGATCCCGCGTACGGGAAAACGGCGGAAGGCTTTGCCAAATTCGTTTGCCATAGGGCTTAGAAATCAAGCGAGGGTCGCAAATCATTAAAACACCACGATCTGTTTCATCACGAATCAGTCGCCCAGCCCCTTGCTTCAGATTAATAATCGCCTCTGGCAATTGATGATGTACAAATCCATTCAAGCCCTTCTTCTCCATCGCTTCGATTCTTGCTGCAAGCACAGGATCATCGGGCGGTGCAAATGGTAATTTATCGATCACCACCAAAGACAAAGCATCTCCACGTACATCGACACCTTCCCAAAAACTTTGGCTACCTATCAACACGCCGTTGCCAGCAGCACGGAAGCGATCAAGCAATTCAGTACGGCCAGCATCGCCTTGTACAAATAAGGGAAAGCCGAGGCCGCGCTTTTCAAATTCCTCACGCAGTCGCTCGGCACAATGTTTTACGGCCTTGTTCGTTGTGCACAAGACGAAAGTGCGTCCGCCCGCAGCCTCGATCAAAGGAAGTGCTGCATCGACTACGGCATCGGTATATTCCCATGAATTTGGTTGAGGCATATTTTCGGGAACATAGAGTAAGCCTTGGTCCTGATAATTAAATGGGCTAGGCCAAGTTTTTGCGGGTTCATCCCACAAACCCATTTGCGAAACGTAATGACTAAAATCATTTTTCACTGCCATCGTCGCAGAGGCAAAGATCCATGCGCGTGGCACACCCTCACGTTGCTTATTGAAGATTGGCGCAATTGACAAAGGCGTTTTATGTAGCTGCAATGAACTTGAATAGGCCTCCACCCACAAAACACATTCAGGCTTGCCCTTTGCCTCCTTCGAATTTGGATCGAGCTCCCGCCAATCTTCAAGCGACGAATGCATATCAATCGCGCGTACTCGACATTGTTCAAGGGTTTCAGCACGTTCAGCTTGTTTTTCTAAAACAGTAATCAAGTCTTCAAGGCTATCTTTGAGCGCTTCTAGGTGTTCAAAGAAAGGGCTTGACGGAGCAATCTGCGCCAGAGAGAGTCGAATTGAATCTTGAGGAAAGGCCAAACGCATATCTCTCGCCGCACGTTCGACAGGCGCGATGATTTTTGCCCACTCTGCACCATCGCGAGCATGCGACAAGCCTTCCGCTAGGCTATCTCGACAAAGCTCTAAGATCTGCGAGGTAGAAACTGCATCACCGAAAAACAAAGTTGCGGTTTCTGGTAACTGATGAGCCTCATCAAAAATTACTGTGTTTGCGGAAGGCAGTAGCTCTGCAATCCCTGTATCTTTCAATGCGAGGTCAGCAAAAAACAAATGGTGGTTGACCACAACCACGTCCGCTTGCTGCGCTTCTTTGCGCGCCTTCATCACGAAACAATCTTGGTAATACTGACATTCCGAGCCCATACAAGTATCTTTGGTCGACGTCACAAGATTCCAAACCGGAGCGGTTTCCGGCACCCGCGCAAGCTCTGACTTATCACCACTCATCGTTGTCTTGATGAAACGTGAAATGTCACGCAAATAACCCACATCTTCCCGCGAAGTTAAGCGCCCATTTTGCAAAGTGCGCTCAAGATGAAAATGACAAAGGTAGTTGCCACGCCCCTTGAGCAAGGCAACAGACACTGGTGCCTTCAATACTTTTTTAATAGTCGGAATATCGCGTAAATACAGTTGGTCCTGTAAATTCTTGGTACCTGTGGAAACGATAGTCTTACCGCCCCACAAAAGCGCCGGAATCAAATAGGCATAGGTTTTACCCGTGCCCGTGCCAGCCTCAGCCAGCAAAGTGCTCTGCCCTTCGATGGCCAAAGCAATTGACTTTGCCATTTCAATTTGGGCCGCTCGTGGACGATAACCTGGGATAGAGGAGCTAAGCAGGCCCGTTTCACCGAAAATCTGTTCAACTTCACGGTCATGAATACCTTGGGTATTCGAATTTAATTGAATTTCTGTCAAAATAAGCTAAATAAAAAATGCACGTGTTTTTTGATAGAATCGGAGACGATTCAGGGCTAGGCGATCACGAAACCAACCGCCAAGCGGGAAATCAAGCTGGAATATCGGGTGA
>CANHZI010000245.1 GCA_947464955.1 Oxalobacteraceae bacterium | reverse complement strand
TTCTTGCAATACACCGGTGGTACAACAGGTGTATCAAAAGGTGCGACTTTGAGTCATCGCAACGTGGTAGCCAACGTACTGCAAAATCATGCTTGGTTAAAACCAACTATGGACTCACACAAAGAAACTGAACAATTGGTTTTCGTGTGTGCTTTGCCGCTGTATCATATTTTCGCTTTGACAGTCTGCGCAATGGTGGGCACACGCATTGGTGGTCTCAATCTCTTGATCCCAAATCCACGCGATATTCCTGGCTTCGTGAAAGAACTTTCTAAATACAAGGTGAATGTATTCCCAGCGGTGAATACTTTGTATAACGCGATTTTGAATAATCCTGATTTCGCTAAGACTGATTTCTCTGGTTATATCGTCTGCACTGGCGGCGGTATGGCAGTACAAAAAGCAGTTGCAGACAAGTGGAAAGCTGTGACTGGTTGCGCAATTGCAGAAGGTTATGGTTTATCTGAAACATCTCCAGTGGCGACAGCGAATCATGCTGATGCTAAAGAATTCTCTGGAATGATTGGTTTGCCGATTCCATCGACTGAAATTGCGATTTTGGATGATGACGGTAATCCAGTTCCACTCGGTGAATCTGGTGAGATCGCCATCCGTGGCCCACAAGTGATGCTCGGCTATTGGAATCGTCCAGATGAAACAGCGAAGGTCATGACCCCTGATGGCTTCTTCAAGTCTGGTGACGTTGGTGTCATGGATGAACGTGGCTTTACGAAGATCGTCGATCGTAAGAAAGACATGATCTTGGTGTCCGGCTTTAATGTCTACCCAACTGAAATTGAAGGTGTGGTTGCTGGCCATCCTGGCGTGCTTGAATGCGCATGTATCGGTGTGCCAGATGAACACTCAGGCGAAGCTGTGAAATTGTTCGTGGTACGTAAAGATCCATCCTTGACGAAAGAAGAGCTGATGAACTTCTGTAAAGAAGAGTTCACTGGCTACAAAAAGCCTAAGTACATTGAATTCCGTACCGAATTGCCGAAGACAAACGTCGGAAAAATCTTGCGCCGTGTACTACGCGACGAGAAGCCAGCAGCATAAGTTAATTGGTTTGAAGGTAAAAAAGAAGGCTTCGGCCTTCTTTTTTTATGGGCGTTAGCGTTGCTATTTGTTTTGTGTCGCTGTCGAATCAACTAGTTATTCGATCGCGTATTTCTTCTGCAGGCGTTGGAAGCTCTTGTCCTTCTTCATATCTTCCAATGCGTCATTCCAGCGACTAACGATATTTTTATTGGTATTTTTGGAAACGGCGATATACAGCTGACTATCGAATAAGTGAAATACCATTTTCACGTCTGATAATTGATAGCCAGCCGACTTGGCGAGGCTCGCTACGCCCATTTTTGAATCTGCGTAAACGTTGATGCGACCGATCATCAGTTTCTTAAAACTCGAAATGTTCGAATTGGCGCGATCGAGATTATTGAATCCGAGTCGCGTAAGAGTTTGATCGCGGATGTCGTTACGGTAGACACCAATTAAACCAATTTTGCGGGCGTCTTCGATGCTCTCGATTTTGATATCAGCGTTCGCCTTTGCATAGAGGCCATAAGAAATCGAAGAAATCGGGCCTATCCATTGATACTGGGTTTCGCGTTCTGGAGTGCGAGCCATGGTAAACAGCATGGTATTAGCATTATTGTTGAGCATCTCCACGCCACGAGACCACGGTACCATTTGAATTGAGTCTTTGGTGCCAAGGCGTTTTTGAATTTCTTCGACAATTTCTACCGTAAAGCCTGTGAGCTTTCCTTGTGAGTTGTAAAACTGAAGCGGCCTATCTTCTTCACAATACAAAGAGAGTTCTTGCGCGAATGCGCCACCCCAAAAAAGGGAAAAAGCAAAAAGTGCAAGCAACTTTTTGGGATTGTGCATACGCAATCGATGAAGGATTCAACAGTCGTTAAAAACTGTGGGAAGTTTTAAAAAATGTTACAACGCTATTCAGCAGAATAGCGCAGGAATGCTTAGGTCGCTGAGAAAAAGCGTGGAATGATGCATGTTTAAGACGCAATACTCTCCAAAGGCGGAATTTGGCGCGGTTTGCGGCTACTGTCGGTGGCAACATAAGTCAAAGTGGCCTCGGTGACCTTGACTGTATCGGCCTGTAAGCGATTACGTTCAGCATAAACTTCGACATACACCGTAATTGAGGTATTACCAACTTTGACAACTTCTGCGTAAAAAGACAGAAGGTCACCGACAAACACAGGTTGTTTAAATAGGAAAGAGTTAACCGCAATAGTGGCAACACGGCCATTGGCACGGCGCGCTGCAGGAATCGCGCCGGCGATATCGACTTGCGCCATAATCCAACCACCGAACACGTCGCCATGGATGTTAGCATCAGAAGGCATGGGCATTACACGTAGGGTAGGCATGCCGGCAGGTAAAGCAGTATTGGTTGGATTTGTCATGAGACCCTCGATAAAAGTTAAAATACGGCGTGTCAGAGTATGATGCCTTTGCCCGCAACCATGCGGCGATCGTTCGCGCCAATTCAACATTGCCGCAAATAAACTAAATCATATAGCAAATTTCTTTTTTGAATTGGGTTCCATGCGCCGCCATTCTCGTTCTTCAGCAGAATCTCCCCCAAATACGGCCGCTCCTGTGCGTGGAGATTGGTCAACTGTTAAAACTTTGCTACCGTATTTATGGGCTTACAAGTGGCGTGTCTTACTCGCTTTGTCCTTCTTGGTGGGGGCTAAGCTCGCCAATGTGGGCGTGCCACTGGTCCTGAAAGAATTGGTCGATAGACTGACGGTATCGCCGCTCAACCCCGTCAGTTTGATGGTATTGCCGCTAAGTGTGTTGATTGCTTACGGTGTGTTGCGCTTGTCGACCACGTTATTTACCGAGCTACGCGAGTTTGTGTTCGCCAAAGTGACACAGCGTGCGGTGCGCACCATTGCACTGAAGGTGTTTCGTCATTTGCACGCTTTGTCTCTACGTTTTCATTTGAATCGCCAAACCGGTGGCATGACGCGCGATATTGAGCGCGGTACGCGTGGTATTTCCTCCTTAGTGTCGTTTGCTTTGTTTAGTATTTTCCCAACGCTATTGGAAATTGGCTTGGTGCTGAGCTATCTATTTGTGAAATACGACATCTGGTTTGCATTGATTACGATCATCGCCTTAGTGAGCTATATCGTGTTCACGATTGCGGTGACGGAATGGCGCACGAATTTCCGCCGCACCATGAATGAACTTGATTCTAAAGCGAGTACCAAAGCCATCGATTCGCTCTTGAACTACGAGACGGTCAAGTATTTTGGTAATGAAGAATACGAAGCGCAGCGTTACGATCAGGGTTTGCAAAGCTACGAGAAGGCGGCGGTTAAATCGCAAACCACTTTGTCGATGTTAAATGCGGGTCAGTCTTTTATTATTGCCACTGCCGTCACTCTGATCTTATGGCGTGCAGCACAAGGGGTCATCGACCAGACCATGAGTTTGGGCGACTTAGTGTTGGTCAATGCCTTTATGATCCAACTGTATATCCCTTTAAATTTCCTCGGTGTCTTGTATCGCGAAATTAAACAAAGTCTGGCCGATATGGAAAAGCTGTTTTCGTTGATGGATCAGAATAAGGAAATCGCTGACAAAGAGCATGCATCCGCGTTAGCGCTCGATAGTAATCGTTCTCCTGAAGTCCGTTTTCAAAACGTGAATTTCAATTATGAGGAAAATCGTCAGATCCTATTTGATGTCGATTTTACGATCGCAGCAGGAACTACCACGGCGGTAGTAGGGCATAGCGGCTCGGGCAAATCAACCTTATCCCGCTTGCTGTTTCGCTTCTACGATATTCAATCTGGGCAGATCACCATCGACGGGCAAAACATCCTGGACGTCACTCAGCATTCTTTGCGACAAGCGATAGGTATCGTGCCGCAAGATACAGTCTTGTTCAACGATACGATTGCTTACAATATCGCGTATGGCAAGCCGGGAGCAACGCAAGATGAAGTGATCGCAGTGGCGAAGGCGGCGTATATTCATGAGTTCATTGAAAGTCTACCTGACGGCTATGAAACCATGGTCGGTGAACGCGGCTTGAAATTATCTGGTGGAGAAAAGCAAAGGGT
>CANHZI010000244.1 GCA_947464955.1 Oxalobacteraceae bacterium | reverse complement strand
TTCTATGCCTCAGATGGCGCATCGGCAACCGAGATCGCGTTGAAGATGAGTTTTCATTTTTGGCGCAACCAGGGTCAAACTGAGAAACAAGAATTTATCTGCCTCAAAGGTAGCTATCACGGCGAAACCATAGGTGCTTTGGCGGTAACGGATGTGCCGCTATTTCGTGATGCTTACGGCCCTATGATACGCAATGCGCATGTGGTCGCATCGCCAGATGCTCGCCAAGCGCAAGACGGTGAAACAGCCATCGATGTCGCACGCCGTGCCGCGGCCGATATGGAACGTTGTCTACAAGAACGCGCAGGAAAGATTGCCGCCGTCATTCTCGAACCTTTGGTGCAGTGCGCTACGGGTTTTGCGATGCACGATCCTGAATATTTACGCCTAGTGCGCGCTTTGTGCGATCAGTATCAAGTGCATTTGATTGCGGACGAGATTGCCGTTGGCTGTGGTCGTACCGGCACTTTCTTTGCCTGCGAGAACGGGCACATTTGGCCTGACTTTGTTTGTCTGTCGAAAGGCATTAGCGGCGGTTATCTGCCTCTGTCTTTGGTGATGACGCGTGAAGAGATTTATCAAGGCTTTTACGATAGTGATGTGCGTCGTGGCTTCTTGCATTCCCATTCTTATACCGGTAATCCTTTGGCCTGCCGCGCCGCGCTCGCGACTTTAGAGATTTTCGAGTCCGACGATGTGTTGGCACAAAATCGTGTGAAGGCACAAAGCATCACACAAGTTTTGCAGCCACTCGCGCAACACAAGCAGGTTAAGCATTTCCGTCAGCAGGGCATGATGTGGGCCTTCGATGCAGTATTTGACGAGGTCACTGTCCAGGCAGCAAAAACCTTCTCTCGCCGTTTCTTTACGCAGGCATTGCAAGAGGAATTGTTGTTACGCCCTATCGGCAATACCGTGTATCTGATGCCACCGTATATTTTGAATCAAGAAGAAATAAGTTTAGTTGGCGAGCGCATGCTGAAAGTCTTCAACCAAGTTATGGGAGAAGCAGCGTGATTTTGCTCGATCAAATCCAACATGAATTAGCCGCCTTAGATGCGAAGAGTCTGCGTCGTCGACGTCGTCATGCAGAGAGCCCAAGCGCACCGCGTGTCAAGGTGGACGGCCGCGACATGTTGGCATTTTGCAGTAATGATTATCTCGGTTTGGCCGCGCATCCTAAGATTGTCGCCGCCATGCAAGAAGGCGCGGATTTATATGGCGTTGGTAGTGGTGCTTCGCATTTAATTAGCGGCCATAGTCGCGCCCATGCTTTGCTCGAAGAACGCTTGGCAGAATTTGTTTCGCCTCATCTTCAGAACGCAAGTGCCTTGTATTTTTGCACGGGTTATATGGCTAATCTCGCCGTACTTGCTGGCTTAGCTGCAGTCTCGGGCAAAGAGACAGAATTGTTTTCTGAATCTTTGAATCATGCGTCTTTAATCGACGGCGCCAAACTATCGCGTGCAAAGTTGCATGTTTACCCGCATGGTGATGTCGCAAGCTTACGTCAGTTGTTAGCAGCATCGACTGCCGCGACGAAGATTGTGGTTAGCGATAGTGTTTTTAGTATGGATGGCAATCTGGCTCCGATACCTGAGTTGCTTGCCTTGTGCGAAGAATTCAATGCATGGTTAGTGATTGACGATGCTCACGGTTTTGGCGCATTGGGTGCGCATGGACGTGGTGTGTTAGAACACTACAATTTGTGTTCGCCCAACTTGGTTTATATGGGTACCTTAGGCAAGTCGGCGGGTGTTGGCGGTGCTTTCGTCGCTGCTCATGCCGATGTCATCGAATGGTTGGTCAATAAGGCGCGTCCGTATATCTATACGACAGCAGCACCGCCCGCTTTAGCGCATGCGCTATTGACGAGTTTGGACATTATCCAAGGCGAAGAAGGACAGGCGCGTCGTGCAAATTTGCAGGCTTTGATTGCGCAATTGCGCCGTGATCTGAAGTTAAAGCGTTGGACTTTAATGCCATCGGATACCGCAGTGCAACCTATCGTGATTGGCGATAATGCCGAAAGTTTGAAGGCAGCAGCGACTTTGTACGAGCAAGGATTTTGGGTGCCAGCAATACGCCCACCGACAGTACCAGTAGGAACAGCGCGTCTGCGTATTACTTTGTCAGCGGCCCATACAAGTGAAGATTTAGCTTTGTTGATTGACGCTGTGAATGCTTTGGAAGAGTGAAATGAAGTAAGTGCATAGTTGGGCGCGTGATTTTTAAATGAGTCGCGAACTCAATCAAGCGTCATGCCGGACTTGATCCGGCATCCAGTGACTTTACGTAGAGGCGTTACTGAACTAAACGACACTGGATTCCCGCCTTCGCGGGAATGACGCGATAGAGTGTGTAGTAAATTGGAGGGGGGAGCCTTGAATTGGAACTATAGAGTGCTAAGAACCGAAAAAGGTTACTCAGTGTTTGAAGTGTTTTATGACGAGAATGAAAAACCGATTGGAACTACAGAAAAACCTATTTTGGATTTCTACTGTGATTCACCAGAAGACGTACTTGATGAGTTGGAAAAAATGAAGGAAGCATTCTCATGTGGCGTTTTGAATATAGAAGAAATCAATACTGAAAAGACGGGTTTGTAATTTATAAAGGTGCACTAGTGGAGTGCGCAGACCTTGTAGAAGTGAAAATGCAAGAAAAAGCTTAAGAGTGACCAGTACAGAGAAATGCAAAACAGAACCAACGATTATTTCATCACCGGCACCGATACCGAGATCGGCAAGACCTTTACGACGTCGGCCTTGTTACGCGCTTTCACGCAGCAAGGAAAATCGACACTAGGGATGAAACCGATTGCTTCCGGTGCCGAGGAAATCGATGGCGTTTTGCATAATGAAGATGTCGATAGTTTGGTGGCAGCATCAAGCGTCAAAGCGCCACTAGAAATTGTCGCGCCTTATTTGATGCGTACACCAGCGGCGCCGCATATTGTGGCGAAGTTGGAAAACGTGAAGATGGATGTGCAGCATATCCAGCAATGCTATCAACAAGCACGGCGCCTCGCGGATGTGGTCTTGTTGGAAGGCGTAGGCGGATTTTGCGTGCCATTAGATGATGAAACCAGTACCGTCGATCTGGCGCAGCGTTTGGCCTTGCCAGTGATTTTGGTGGTGGGGATGCGTCTGGGTTGTATCAACCATGCGTTGTTAACAGCACAGGCAATTCGCGCTAGCGGTTTACGTTTGGCTGCATGGGTGGCCAATACAGTCGATACGGAAATGCGATTTTTTGATGAAAATGGTGAAGCATTACGGCAGCGTCTCGGCGCGCCATGTTTAGGTGTAGTGCCGCGCTTAGCTGCAGAGGATGTGGCGCAGGCGAGTCAGTATGTCAATTTGAATTTATTGAAGTAAGGAAGAGATCATGGAACAGACAGTTAGTTTAGAAAATGCACAGGCAATGACGTTTCAAGCGCCAGTCAAGCCGATTACGGCAGAGACTTGGCCTGTAGAAGACGTGATGGCATTGTTCGATCTGCCGTTTAATGATTTGCTCTTCAAGGCGCAAGTTTTGCACCGTGAAAATTTTCCGAATGGTGACGTGGAATTGGCGACATTGTTGTCGATCAAAACGGGGGGCTGCGAAGAAGATTGTGGCTACTGCCCGCAAGCGGCGCGTTACGACACAGGCGTTGAAGCGAAGAAAATGCTCGACGTGCGTCAGGTGTTAGATGCAGCGAAAGCAGCACGCGAAAGCGGTGCGACACGTTTCTGTATGGGGGCGGCATGGCGCTCGCCAAAAGATCGTGACATGGAAAAAGTCGAAACCATGGTGCGCGAAGTGAAGGCGATGGGCTTAGAGACCTGTGCTACTTTGGGTATGCTCAAAGAAGAGCAAGCACAGCGCTTGAAAGATGCAGGCTTGGATTACTACAACCACAATCTCGACACCGCACCAGAGTTCTACAATAACGTGATTTCTACGCGTGACTATCAAGATCGTCTTGATACCTTAGGCCACGTGCGCACTGCGGGCCTCAAAGTATGTTGTGGCGGTATCGTCGGTATGGGCGAAACACGCCGTCAACGTGCGGGCTTGATCGCGCAATTAGCGAACTTGAATCCTTACCCAGAATCGGTGCCGGTCAATCACTTGGTACAAGTGGAAGGTACACCGTTGCATGGCCTAGACCCACTTGATCCTTTGGAATTTGTACGCACGATCGCAGTGGCACGTATCACGATGCCGAAAGCACGCGTGCGTTTATCT
>CANHZI010000243.1 GCA_947464955.1 Oxalobacteraceae bacterium | reverse complement strand
CACCAATGCTGGTTGAAGATTCGCCAAGTTCAACATCGCCAGTGACCTGTGCCTCACCAGAAAATTCGCCCTCGTTCAAGAAATGGACGCACTCAACAATGCAAGTGTCCAGCCGCCCAAGGGCAGATACAACGACAGGTGCATCAGATTCACTGATGATTGTGACGCCGGTCAGTTTGCCATCGATCAGAACGCCATTTTTGACTCGAATGGTTCCGCCCTCCAGGACAAAACTTTCGTCGATAAGTTGACGGCATTGGTCTTTGACATTTTGCGAAAAAAGCATGGTGATTTCCTCAGGTTTAAAAGTGGTGATGCGTTTGGGGATGGATTTACGGCTCGCGCTTGGAGAAACTGTGCAGCCAGGCGGTTATATCGTCGATGTTGAGGGACTGTTTGTTGAGCAGAACCTGACGAAGCAGCAAGAGAATGCCGGTGTACATCACGGTGGTACCCAAAAATGTAGTGGTCGTGGTCAGTTGAGCAAGGCGCAACAACCACCCGGTACCAACAAGCAGTACGCCAATGACCAAAAGATTGATGCGGTACTGAAGTTCTAAAAAATTCGCCCTGGCCGCTGCTTCGCCCTCTGTCAGGCCCTCAGCAATTAGAAATTCGCTGTACTGCACTTTCAACCTTTGGATTTGCAATCCAAACGCCAAAAAACCGATCACGCGCCGGACACGCAAGCGTGTTTTCGATTCTGGAGTAAGCGAAGAATTCTGCTCCATGCCTAGGCCTTAAGGGCGGAATTCTTCGTTGTAGCACTTTTCGATTTCCGACGCCTTCAGCACAAACAATACGCCGAATGCGCCATACACAGAGCAAATCACCTCCAGCACCAGGTTGTCGAAGTAAACAACGCCGATCAAGCCCAGCGCGAATAAAACGGCACCGATTGCGGTGAGGGTGGCAAAGCTGCAACCCGTAAAAGCGTACCACCGAGAGAAGTTTCGTGCCAGGGATTCTTTTGGTTCAGCAGTATTGCGGTTAGCGGTATTGGTTTCTTTTTTTTCCATTTTTTCTCTCCTAGCCTTTTATGGCTTTAGTTGTTTCAGGGTTTCAGACTTGCTGCAAATAGCCTTTCGGCTTGAATTCACATTAGCACCTCTCGGAGCTAATGCAAATCAAAAAGTACCGGCCTAATTAGGCCGGTACTTGGCGCATCAGTTCGCTTGCTTATCCATGCCGTGCAACCAAAATCCGCGTGCGTTGGACATGACGCTGGTGTCCAACGTCTCGATCTGGAATTCAGGAAGGTGGTCGGCCAAGGGTTTTGCAAAATACTTGGCGCCGCCGCCGGCCAGGATCACTCTATGGATGCCCTCCTTGCGGGGATCAAATCGCTGCAAGAACTGGGCGGTTAGTGTGTTGGCTACTTGGTCAATGGACTTGACCCGTTTCCACGGACGGTATGAGCTTCTTCATTGAAGCTCATGGATTATCTGGTTTTCGGTGTTGTTTATTTTTTCCTGATTTTTCCTCTCAAAGTTATTGGGTGACAGGTAATTCAACCCAGAGTGCCTGCGCCGCGGGTTGTACCAACTCTCAATCCAGGTAAAGACCGCCAAGCGGGCCTCGGTCTTTGTCTTCCAGGTACGCCGGGCAATCAGCTCACATTCCAGACTGGCAAAGAAGCTTTCAGCCATAGCGTTGTCATAGGCATCTCCCACCGTCCCCATGGAGGGGCGCACACCCATTTCCTTGCAGCGGTTGCCAAATGCAATGCTGGTGTATTGGCTGCCTTGGTCCGAATGGTGAATCACCGATTGGGGCTTGCGGGTCATCAGCGCCATGTTCAGCGCCAGAATCACCAGGTCCGAGGTCATGCGCTCCCCAAACGCCCAGCCCACCACTTTGCGGCTGTACACGTCAATGACCATGGCCAAGTACAGGAAACCTGTCCAAGTCGGTATATAGGTCATGTCTGCCACCCACAACTGGTTGATGTCGGTGGCCACAAATTCCCGCTTCACCAAGTCTGGTGCCGGCCGGTGTCTAGCATCGCGCTCCGTGGTGACGCAGAAACTGCGCCTGCGACTGACCCCACGCATGTGCTCCTGGCGCATCAGCGCAGCAATGCGTTTGCGACTGGCCACAATACCGGCGTCCATGAGTTCAGCGCGGATGCGTGGCATGCCGTAGGTTTCATCGCTGGCGACAAACGCTTCGCGGATTTGGACCGTCAGAACGGCATTGGCCCGCTGGCGTTTGCACAGAGGGCGATCCCGCCATCCGTAGAAACCGCTGGCCGAGACCTTGAGGGTTTTGCACATGGTGCGCACGGGTAGTTCGGCCTGATTTGCTGCAATCAGCGCGTAGACGGGGTAGACGTCTTGTCGCCGTTGTTGGCAAACCAGGCCGTAGCCTTTGCCAAGATGTCGCGCTCCATCTGGACTTGGCGCAGTTTGCGGCGCAGCTCAATAAGTTCTTGGCGTTCAGCAGCGCTGAGGGCACCCGATTGGGGGGGTACTACGCCACTGGCTTCATCGGCCAAGCGCACCCAACTCAGGATACTGGTGGCGTGGCAGCCAAACTCTTTGGCCAGTTCTGCAGGCTTCTTGCCTGCATGAACCAGCTCGACCATCTGTTCACGAAATTGCGCCGGGTACGGCGGCTTGGGATTGGGCATCTCGGACTCCTTCTGCAAGAACAATAGGGTGTCCGTGAAATGGGGTCAACTTCAAGTCCAAACACAAGCATGTCACCATCGTTCGGGGCAAACATATCTACTTGAGACTGAACCTGCCCGAGACCAAGAAGCACGGCAAACCCATCGTGACTCTGCAGCCCGCGGTGTTTGTTTATTAACGGCTACTGGCCCTGCAACGAGCCGATGGGTACGGCAGGCCCGACGGTTATGTGTTTTTGCCCAACTTGCAGGACAGGAAATGGCTGTTGGTGGCCTACGGTTGGCAGTTCATGTACCTGCAGAGTCTGGCTGGCATCGCGGGAAATGCGGCCAACGGTCAAACCCGAACCATCTACAGCCTGCGGCACACGGCCATGACATTCAGTCTGTTGTATGGCGGCAAGATTGACCTGCTGACCTTGGAACGCAATGCTCGCACCAGTGTGCAAATGATTGAGCGGCACTATTCCAAGCTCACGGCCACTATGGCTGGTGAAAGACTGGCTTGATGGTTGCGGGGGGTAATGATTTATTGAGATAAATCAAATTCGTTCCTGGAAAAATGATTATCAAAATGATCATAAATGACCTATGATGGGCTTGTTGGGATCTTTATGCGGTGGTGTCGTTTCTCACGACAGGTCAAACCGTAGCCTGTAGCCCGCTAAAAAAATCATTACCCAAAGGATTCCTTATGTCAAAAATGATCAAAGCCTTCATCGCTGTGAGCGCATTGGCACTTGTTGCTGCATGTGGAGGGGGCGGGGGCGGAGGCGTAGCAGCAAGCACAAGTTCATCACCTCAATTAGCAACCTCAGTTGCCGACCTTTCCACATTCAAGGCAACTTTTGCTGATACTACCAAGGTTGATGGTTCATTAGAGACAGCCTCATTATCAATAGAACAACTGTTAAACAAATTTAAGCATCTGAGTATTTTTTCAACGGCTTTTGCTGATTCACTGACCACTTGCAACTCCAATGTGAGTTTGGTAGCCATCGACGATTCAACAAGCACAGTCAAATATAAGAAGTATTCAGCAACCACTGATTCAACTGATAAACCATGCTTTATCAGTTCGCAAGAGGCTGGGAACTACATTGCCGCCCAATCTAAGAATCTATATAAAGGCACAAAAAAATGTGACATCCTACTTACCCCCATAAGAGGAGGTGCACTGCATTGTCTTGAAGCCGGCATTGCTTCAACAGTGACCGCAACTGCTGGCGATCCTGTATTCAGATTTAGCGAAAATTTATTTGGCGGAACTGGCTCAACAAAGGGACTTGGTGGACGCATGACCGTCAATGGGAAATATTTTTTCATTGCTTTCAATAACGATACATCTGACGCAACTAAAACAACCCTGTATGACGGTGTTTATAGAATTGATCTATCTGGATCTACACCAACTGGACAAGTTGTTTATTTAAACAACCCGAACAAATTGGATTGCCCCCCATGTAAAAAATGGTCGTTTGATGGATTTAATCCACTTGAAAATGGAGACCTCATCGTTGAACATTATGACTTGACGTCTTCAACGAAACGCAAATCGCACTTTTATGTACCAGTCACTTCAGCCGTAACAAAATTTACCGAACAAACAAGAATTTTGATTAATGAAGGCGATGCTCCAACAAGTATGGCTTTTGAAGCTGATTTTGTCAATTCACCTATTTTTAAATGGGCTAAAACAATTTCATCCTCTGCTACAACAGGGGACACAATGGCACCT
>CANHZI010000242.1 GCA_947464955.1 Oxalobacteraceae bacterium | reverse complement strand
GTAGTAATCCAGCACTTGATAAGCGCAAATCAAAGGCTTCTGCCTTAAAAGATTGGAGCGTGGCGGAATTGATTGAGGATTATCGAGAAAAGATACTACCGGGTTTAAGTACGAGTACCCAGAGAAGTTATAGTCGCAATCTGATCCGCATTGAGTCAAAAATTGGACCTTTCCCAGTATCAAAGGTTGAATCCGTTGATATCGTCGTAATGCTAGAAGGCGTAGATGCTACGTGGACAGAGTCACTTATGCTGCTATGTACAGTGAAGATGTTATTCAGGCATGCGGCAGGGAAGAAGCTTATTTCAGTGAATCCGTGTTTCGGGATTGAGCTGAGTGCAACTATGGGACCACGACCACCAGTTCGGCGACGATTAATGTTAAATGAAGCAGAGTTGAAGTGCCTATTTAGCGCCAATATGCGACCGGAAAATCTGTTGGCTGTAAAAATTTTATTAGGAACAGCTGTAAGATCTGCTGAATTATTTGGAGCAAAATGGGATCAAATCGATACTGACAAAGGTGTTTGGACTGTGCCTACGACGAAAACGGGTACTGGTATGCAAATTCCACTTTCTATAGCAGTGATAGATTGGTTTAAGGACTTGAAGCTATTAAGTGGTGGTTCCAGTTTTGTTTTACCTGCTAGGGCAGAGAGTCGAAAAGAGCGGTTCGGTGGGGATGCATGCATCAATCCGAATACAATTGGCTCCGCGATAGAGTTCTGGTTTGTAGAGTATTCGCCTGAAGTTAGACGATTTACACCACATGATTTGAGATCAACTGCAAAGAGTCATCTGCGTCGTTTGGGTGTTCCCCGTGACATCACCGAAATGTGCCTCAACCATAAGTTATCTGGGGTTGAAGGTATTTACGATATTCACACGTATTTTGAAGAACGAAAAGTAGCGCTTGCGAAATGGGGCGACTACTTGAAGCAAATAGAGAGCGGTTTAGTTTGATAGTCAAATCGCCGATATGAATTCCCCGCGCTAGGCTGCATTTGAGTTGTGATGATATATAAAGTCATCAAAAGTTTACTGAAAGCGCTTGTCTGGCCGTTTAATGCACTCTCTGTGCATGTATAAATCAGCGATCAAATGTCGATTGCTTTTTTTGAGTTGGAATCAAATGTTTTGCTGATTTTTTGAGCCAGATCGGTCAATGATTTTAGCAAAGTTTTTTATTCATATTTCTCTCGTCAAACTCCGATAAACTATAGTCATCAAGCGTCTTTCGAAGTAATTGTTCGTTGCTCGGTAAAGCACTTGATTCATTCCTGCGGCAACACCTCCCAGACTTGGTACATCGGATTAGTACGACGATGTTAATCCAGTTTTCAGGATTCAAGATCTCACCCCTTCTGTTTCACTACTTTTCTGAGTTAGCTAATTCTCAGCGGTGTGCTGCTGCATTCTTTTTTTCGATAAAACAAGGAGTAATTTATGGCGACTTTGCCCACCACCGTTAATTCAACCAGTGCTGGTTTTCAGCCTGCTTTTAAACATATAGGGACTTCAGACAGGCATGCTTGCGCATTGGCTTCCATCGCCATTATCGCTTCTGTCAGTTTTGATGACGTTCGTCTTCAAGCAGAAAATTTTGGCATGCCAAAGACCGGACCTTATTATCAATGGATAGATGCTGATTTCATTGCGAAACTCTTGGCACATTTTGGATGGGTTGCTACCGTATGGAAGGAGTGCGCGAACGTTGCAAACTTACCTGATCTTTGCATGGCATTGGTGGATTACGATGTCGACTGGGAAGTTGGACGTTTTGTCGTCATTCATAAGGCAAAATCCACACATGATGCGAAAATCATTCAGTATGCGATTGATCCAGCGGCTACAGAGCTAAAGCAGCAGATTCGAACGGATCTTAACGTACTAAAGCCTGCATGGTATATCGGAGCACATCCAATGAATAAGGTCACTGTAAAAAACGGGAAGTAAATATTCCTTTAAGCAGAGGCTAAGGTAAAGACGTGAGTCCTATTCTGTCGCAATATCAATGTCCCTAATTGGGCTCAATAGTTTTGCTATCGTAACCTTTAAGTAGGTTTCAATGTAAATGATGCCCAAAAAGGGGCGTAGCGCCCAGTCATGCGGGGCATTTTTATGCTGGCGAAGAGGCTTGGTAGGTAAAGCGGCAGCATATTCGAGAAATCTAGCAAAGTTATTTGGCGTTCCATCCGTTCTATGCAGCACCGTAGCTAGTATCGTGGCGTGCAAAGCGCCTTTGCAATCGACTAAATGCATTTGCGGCAGTAAAGATTCGCATGTTCACTAATCCCGCTGTCTTTGTGCATTTGTCTGTTTCCTTTTTTCTTCCATTTTCCCATTCAATCAACTGGCACAACTCGCATTCCGAGTCGGCATTGTTGCCGAATTTTGTACGCGTGCTGCCGTTCGCCAGTCTTGCATGGACACTTATCATTCGAGGTAAATTTCATGACTACAGAGAAAAATAGCATCGTTCAGGATAGCGTTATTTGTTCCGATTTCCCTTTGTTTAATCTCGGTTCGGTTGTCGCTACACATGGTG
This sequence comes from Oxalobacteraceae bacterium, assembly GCA_947464955.1. Lineage (GTDB taxonomy): Bacteria > Pseudomonadota > Gammaproteobacteria > Burkholderiales > Burkholderiaceae_D > Undibacterium. The sequence goes on along the minus strand of CANHZI010000242.1, from coordinate 1,834 downwards.
CAATTGATCTACTGAAACAACATAAGGTTGATGCTGAACCTATGCTGTGGCGACACCAGCACGGAGATTTCGGTACAGTTTGTTTGGAAGACGTTCAAGCGAATTTAGAAGCGATCAAATATGGCTCACGTGTTCTGTCTGCATATTTGGTTGGTGATCAGCAAATGTGGATTATTACTGAGGCGGATCGTTCATCGACTACGTTTCTTCTACCTAGCGAGTACTAAGATGCCAAATCTCAATCAGTAAAATCCTCGCACCACCACGCAATATCCTTCGCCGTTACAACCACTTAGATCGCCACATTTTTTGTGCATAGTATCGATATTTATCGAGAACTCTTTGTGGATTGTGACGGTTTTTTTATTTATAGCTGACTAGCGAAAATACAATATTGTGAATACTTAAAATGGCTACCAAAACAGCAAAGATATTACAGTTAATCGAACCCAAAAAAGTGCAACACATCAAGCTAGTTCGATCGATCCCTGCGCCACTATCATCGTTAGTTGAAAGCTATACAGCAGCGGCTCAATCAAAAGCCACACAACGCACGTACAGCGCCGACCTACGTCATTTTAAACAGCATGGCGGCACAATACCAGCGACTCCAAGTATGGTTGCTGAATATATTGCTAAATTCGCTGATTCATTGGCAGTGGCAACTCTACAGCATCGGCTAATCGCTATTCATCGCGCCCATACTGACATTGGCATTGTGTCGCCAGTAATGGATAAGTCTGTGAAAAGAACGATGCAGGGAATAAGGCGCACCTTCGGGACAGCACAACGCCGCGTTAATGCATTGGTAAAAGACGATCTGCTAGAAATTATGGTATTGGTAGACCAACAAAGGCCTCTGAAGGCTGCACGCGATAAGGCATTGTTATTGATCGGCTTTGCTGGCGCATTTCGTCGCTCTGAATTGGTTGCATTGCGGATTGAAGATGTCAGCACATATGACACGGGATTAGAAATATTGATTCTGCGCTCGAAGACTGATCAAGAAGGCGTTGGGCGAACGGTCTTTATTCCGACTGCTAAGGGCAAAATGTGTCCAGTAAAAGCACTTAAAAGCTGGCTAGAATTATCGAGTATCAAGGCGGGCGCATTGTTTAGAGCCGTCAGTCGGCATGACACATTGGTGAGCACAAAAGCGCTGACTCCCCAATCTGTTGCGTTGATTGTAAAAGAGGCTGTTCGTAGAGTAGAGGGCGATGATGCGGCAAACAAAGTAGCAGGACATAGTTTGCGCGCTGGTTACTGCACGGAAGCAGCAACAGTCGGATTGCAGCCGTATCAAATTCGGGAACAGACCGGTCATAAATCGGACGTAACCCTTGCGCGATATATTCGTCCTGTTGCGAAGAGGAAAATACCCAGTTTGTTATGAATCTATTTAATGATTGCTGACTTGGCCTAGCCGTGATGTTTATGATTGGTGAATTTCTTTTCTGCGTCGGAATGAAAAAGTCCGAAGACCTATACGAGGCTGCTGGCTTTGGTTGATTTCAACGGCGAAAATTATATGAGTGGGAAATTTCTGTTGCTAACGGAAACTAACGATGGTCATGCAGTCTTAAATATTCCATTAACTTCTTGAATCTATCATCAGCTTCAAGACGCGGCTCAGCATTTCGAATCTCTAGTAGGCAATCTGCGAGATTGGTTGGCGGTCGGTCAGTAGAATCACCAATTATGGTGTTCAAGAAAAACAAGGCAGGCTCGGGAAACCTGCGTGAGAGATTCGCTTTATATAAAAGGCTGACTATGTGGTCAGGATAGTCTATCTCCTGCAGCCAGTGTCTTAGCTGTTTGAGAGCATCTGGAAAAG
>CANHZI010000241.1 GCA_947464955.1 Oxalobacteraceae bacterium | reverse complement strand
TCTGCTGCTGCTTTCAATTCTTGTGTGATCTCAGGAGCGATGTTCAACTCACGTTTTGCTAAGTGCGCATAGCTTTCTGGTAGCGCCAAACCGACGGATTCTTTGAGCCAATATTCAACAGCTTTGACGTCATGGTTGGTGACCGCTTCAATCGACTTGATGCGAGCAGCGTCTTCTTCTGAAAACTCAGCCGCGATACGATTCAATAAAGTATTCGCTGCTTCGGAGAACGGTTTGATTTCGCTAAAGCCGGCTTGGGATAAAGCTTGCAACCAAGAGATCTCAACTTTGACGCGGTGATGCATAAAGCCTGCTTCAGATAAAGTAGCGCGTAAAGCGTCAACCTTTGAGGCATAGCGACCGTCCAAAGGAGAAAGAGCGGATAGTGTAGAAAGTGACATAGACGTGGACCGTAGAGTGAAGATGAAACTTGCTTGCAAGCGAAAAACAACAGTTTAGAAGTGCGGTAGATTTTGTTTAGTGTGCTGTGAAAAACAGACAAACATAAAAGTCTGGCTATTCCTATTCACAAGCAAATGCTGCGAATAAAGCCCAATTGAGCAAATTATGGCCGTAATTTCTTTCATTCGACTTGCTGGAAAACAGCTATTTTAACACGGCTTGACGTGCTTTTTTCGTCGCACATCGCGGTTGCGGGACTTGTTACGGTCTTCACAATTCAAGCTTGCTATCCGCAATGTTATAATTTCACCCAATTGAAATCCCCACTAAAATTGTTATTAATTTATTTTTTTAACAGTTCAAATTAATTGCTTATGAAACTCATTGGTTCTCTCGCCAGCCCGTATGTGCGTAAAGTCCGCGTTGTGATGGCGGAAAAAAAGTTGGACTACGCGCTTATTCTTGAAAACGTTTGGGCCGCTGATACAACGATTCAACAGTCCAACCCGCTAGGGAAGGTGCCTTGCCTGTTGATGGAGGACGGCGGCGCGATGTTTGATTCTCGCGTTATCGTTGAATATCTTGATACGCTGACGCCTGTCGGTAAATTAATTCCACCGCATGGACGTGAACGTGCGGAAGTCAAAAACTGGGAAGCGTTGGCTGACGGCATTTTAGATGCTGCGGTTTTGGTGTTTATTGAGCGCACGAAGCGCGAGCCAGAGTTCCGTAGCGAAGCTTGGATAGGTCGTCAGTTAGATAAAGTCAACGCTGGTTTGAAAGCGATGTCTTTAGGGCTCGGTGAATCGGCTTATTGTGTCAGCAATCATTTGACCTTGGCTGATATTTCTGTGGCCTGCTGTTTAGGATGGTTATCGTTCCGCTTCCCTGAAATCCAATGGCGTGACGAATATCCTAATTTGGCGAAGTTGTTTGATAAATTGGGTGAGCGCCAATCGTTTAAGGATACTGTGCCACAGTGATTCTTTGCTTCAAATAAATGAAAAGCGTGTAGAGCAATTTTTCTCTACACGCTTTTTTTACATCCTGAACTTCCAAGAATCGCCCGAATCAGCCTCGCAATGAGAAGTTGATGCTCGCGGTGGCGAGAACGGTGACAGATTTTCCATCTTCAATATATGGCTTGAAAATCGCACGCATTAAGGCTGTTTTCGCAGATTCGTCCAATCGATTAAAGCCCGAGGATTTGATGATTTCTACTTTCTCCGCCCGGCCTTTGTCGTTCACCAACACTTGCATTACCACGCGACCTTCTTCACCCATGCGTTTGGCCATTGGAGGATAGTCTGCTTGTGGCGCTTGAATGTACTCAACTGCGCTAATGACTTTCGGGCCGCTTGGCTCTGCTTTCGCGACACTTGGCATTGCCGTCACTGGTACATGACTAGGCGCTGGGGGAATTTCGCTGATAGTCGGGGCCACTTGAATCGCATCTGGATTATCGGTCTTACTCGCGACCGTCGTGGGCAGGCTAGTCGTCACAATATTTTCTTGTTTGCTTAGTTTTTCAGTTTTCTGTGCTGGACGAACCTGTGCTGGCGGCTGAGCTGTCGGCACCATCATTACTATCGTTTGTTTCGGTGCGGTGGTGAAGCGCGTAATTGGGTTTGCCAAAATTGCGGCAAGCAGCACAACATGGGCTAAAGCAATCATCGCAATCGTTGCGAATTGTCTTTGTGACTGAGGTGCTGTTGAAAAGTACATGATGTCCAATCTCCGCTAAACGATTCGCCTTAAAGCAAATCGATGCAAATAATCTAAATAAGAATAATTCGTATTTAGATTATGCTGGATTTTTCAGGCAACTGCAAGAATTTTGTGCAGCGCAAACCTCAAAGATTGATATTTCACAAATAAATTGGAGGGAAGACAATCTTTGGTGAAGCGGTTGCGAGGTTGGCGCAATGGCAGCCTACCTTGGGATGGAGGAATGGATTTGAGTCTCTACATTCAAATCCATTTTGTTTGCAGTAGAAGATGCTTAGCTACCCATTACCTCGCCAAGGCGCACAGCGCCAGCGGGTTTCCACGAAGAATTAAACTGCATACTGTCTTTTTGAAACAGCATGACCACGGTCGATCCTAAAAGAAAACGACCCATCTCTTCGCCTTTTTTTAGTTCCATTGCTTGATCTGTATAAGTCCATTCGCGAACTTCATTCGTGCGCGGTGGATTGACGATGCCATGCCAAGCGGTTTGCATACTGCCGACGATGGTTGCGCCAACCAAGACCAGGACAAATTCGCCCGCGGGGGAGTCGAACACACAAACCACACGTTCATTGCGGGCAAACAATCCTGGCACGCCGCGCGCGGTAGTCGGGTTCACCGAAAATAACTCGCCTGGCACATAAATCATGCGTTTCAAACGACCGTCGCAAGGCATGTGAATGCGGTGGTAGTCGCGTGGGCTCAAGTAAATATTCGCAAATTGACCGTCGTGATATTTGGCGGCAAGCGTCGCATCGCCGCCGACCAGGGCGGTGGCACTGAATTCGTGGCCTTTGGCTTGAAAGATTTGACCAGCGTTGATTTGCCCAAATTCACTGATCGCACCATCAACTGGGCAAACGTATGCCGTATCCGCAATTGGGCGAGCACCTTCGCGTAGCGGGCGAGTAAAAAATTCGTTGAAGCTGGCGTAACTTGCTGTGTCAGGATTCGCCGCTTCTGCCATATTCACATTGTATTTCTTGACGAACCAATTAATTAATTTCGTCGTGCGTGCACCACCACGGTCATTGGCAACCAAACCTGCAAAAGCGGTCAATAAATATTTGGGTAAAAAATACTGCGGCAAAACGGCGAGGCGGTCAGACACGGCAAGCTCATCATGAAATAAAGGATTCGCGATTATAACGGTTCATCCTCAGAATCTGAAAATTAGCAGCTGATTTCGTCTCGAAATCTGTGCAAGTGAGATGTCATACGCCTTTAGTGAAATTGGCATAACATGCACCACACGCAGTTGCAGTAGGCTAATTCACGTGTTTAGGATTTGCCTAAGGATGATTTAGAAATATTCTATTGGATTAGTGAAATTCATAGTGATAAGCTTCTGGTCATCGATGTACTAACTCATTCGCAGTACAGTTTATAGAGCAGGGCTTGAAAATAAACTGAATGGCAATAAATGAAATACTCATTTCAATTTACTAGGAGAACTTAATGAAAACAGTAGGACAAAAACTCGATGCGTTTAGCGTACCAGCAGCGAAGCCAGGCTTTAATCATCACGAAGAAAACGGCGTTTCCGCATTCGAAACCATCACTGAAGCGTCTTTCCCAGGTAAATGGAAAGTAATCTACTTCTATCCAAAAGATTTCACATTCGTATGCCCAACAGAAATCGTTGAATTCGGTAAATTGGCGAATGACTTCGCTGATCGTGATGCAGTGTTGATGGGCGGTTCTACAGATAACGAATTCTGCAAATTGGCATGGCGCCGTGAACACAAAGATTTGGATAAGTTGAATCACTATGCATTTGGTGACGCAACAGGTTCTTTGGTAGACATGTTGGGCGTTCGTGATGTCAACGCTGGCGTAGCTCTGCGCGCAACTTTCATCGTTGATCCAGACAACGTCATTCAACACGTTTCTGTGAATAACTTGAACGTTGGCCGTAACCCAACTGAAATTTTGCGTATTTTGGATGGTTTGCAAACGGATGAGCTCTGCCCATGCAACCGGACAGTTGGCGGCGCAACACTGTAAGTACTTGATAAATTCAATTCTCGGGCGCATCGCGGTGTTGCAACTCCTCGCAATATCGACATATTGCTCCGGGTCGCGCCTAGCGCTGCATCCCGATAATGTGAATTTTTCAAGCACTTACGACATTCAATTGTAGGGGACATGGCGTTGTTGCTTGTCCTCGCAATACTTGTGTATTGCTGTGGGAAGCGCCTAGCCCTGTCCTCCTAAAATTGAATTTCTAACTGCCGATCTGTTCTAGCTTCAAATCGTTATTGTGATGATGCATTCAGATATCCTGA
>CANHZI010000240.1 GCA_947464955.1 Oxalobacteraceae bacterium | reverse complement strand
GGAACAGACAAAACATTTGCGGAACCATCATTGCCAAACCTTTTGGCCATGATAGAGGGTGCAAGTAAGCCTGTGATCGCCGCGATTAACGGTGTTTGTATGGGTGGCGGCTTGGAATTGGCTTTAGCCTGCCATTATCGTATCGGAACGGGTGGCGCCCAAATCGCTCTGCCTGAAGTGAAATTGGGCCTATTACCTGGCGCTGGTGGTACGCAAAGACTTCCACGTCTACTCGATATGTCGACTTGTATCGATATGATTTGCAATGGAACGATTGTTAAATCCGAAGCTCTGAGAGCCACCGGCTTGTTTGATGGTTTTGTAGATGACTCGACGCAATTGTTGGATGCTGCTATTGAATTCGCTTTGGCTAGATCAAATATCCGACCAATTCCAAGAACATCTGAACGCTGCATTGTCGCAATCGAAGATCAAGAAATTTTCTCAAAAGCGCGCCTCGCTTTGCAAAAGGTCGCGAAGCATCTTCCTGCGCCTTTGCTTTGCGTCGACGTTTTAGAGGCAGCGAGTCAGCTAGATTTTGAAGCGGGAGTTAAGCGCGAGCGTGAAGCCTTCCAACAACTGCTTGTGAGTCCTGAATCGAAAGCGCTAAGACACATCTTCGTTGCGGAACGAGCGGCTGGAAAAATTGAAGGCGTTAATGCCGATACGGCGCAGCGCTCAATTCGGCAAGTCGCCGTTATCGGTGCAGGTACAATGGGCGCGGGCATTGCAATGAATTTTGCCAGTGCCGGCATTCCTGTTCTTCTCTTAGATGCACAAAAAGAATCGTTGCAACGAGGCTTACAACGCATCCGCCAAAACTATGAGGCCACGGTTGCAAAGGGGCGTTTGAGTCGCGAAAAATGTGATTATTGTTGCAGCCTAATTCAAGGTGTTGATGAGTACCATCAGATTGCCAATGCGGATCTCGTAATTGAAGCGGTGTTCGAGGAAATGTCCATTAAGGAAGAAGTTTTTCGGGCCTTAGATCGAGTGATGAAACCGGGTGCAATTCTGGCGTCAAACACATCTACCCTAGATCTCGATCAGATAGCCCTCTTTACGAACCGTCCAACAGATGTGATCGGGCTGCACTTTTTTAGCCCGGCTAACGTCATGGAGTTACTTGAGATCGTGCGTGGAAAAGAAACCTCGGTTGAGGTTTTGGCGACTTGCGCTGCGCTAGCAAAAACCATTAAAAAGACAGCGGTTGTGGCGGGAGTTTGCGATGGATTCATTGGAAACCGCATGTTAGCCCAATACACCAAACAAGCGGCTTTTTTGCTTGAGGAAGGATGTACGCCACAGCAGGTTGATCGCGCAATCGAAAACTTCGGCTTTGCCATGGGACCATTCCGAGTCAGTGACCTTGCAGGAAACGATATCAGTTGGGCGATCAGAAAGGCTAGGCGCATCGCCAAACCGCATGAAATCTATTCTGATTTGGGCGACATTCTTTGTGAGAAGGGGCGTTTTGGGCAGAAGACGCAAGCAGGGTGGTATGACTATCATGCTGGCGATCGCACAGCGTATCCATCCGAAATAGTCAATGCCATGATACGTGACTACGCGAATGAAAAAGGTTTTGTACAGCGCGACATTTCGGATGAGGAGATTGTTGAAAGATTAGTCTTTGCTCTTGTGAATGAAGGGAGAAAGATTCTAGTCGATAAGATTGCTGCACGAGCTTCTGACATAGATGTGGTTTATCTCAAAGGCTACGGCTTTCCCAAGCATCGTGGTGGCCCGATGTTCTATGCAGAAGTGGTTGGGCAAAACTATGTTCAAGCGGCGATTGAGCGCTTCTCGAAAGGACATCGCGGGGCGACTTGGATTTAAAGAATAAGCTCCTGAGTCATTATTCAGTACAAAGGAGCCTATTCATAAAGACTAGAAATAAGACTTGAGCAATACAAGAGTCTTAATGTTCCAAGGTATTATAACCAGCAAGGTTCAGTGGTCACTTCTTTATAAGGCGTTACCGTGCCTCTAGTTGTCGTGCGGCCATTGCATGCGCGAAAACGATAACCTACTGGATTCGTCAACGTAGCATCGCTGTAGTAAGTTGTTTCGATCATGGTTGGTGGTGCTGCTGTGACTGAAACAGCGGCAAAGCCTGAGCCAATAGCTATTGCAGCGGAAGCCGCGTAAAGCGCAATTTTGGAACGATTCATTTTTTCTCCTTAGTTTGTTAAGTGCACCCAAGATCAATCTGAACTGAATGCGTGTCGAGTGTAACTTCATCAACAGTATGGATTTGCCGTTCAAATGTATTAATAAGTCAATTATTTGTATCAAGTAACATATCAATTAAATATAGAGATTAAATGTAGATATGTTTTCTACTTTATTGGTTGGAGCGAAATTTAATTTAGCATCATCTTTAAATGATCAAATTTTCTTCTCTATTCAATGAAAATTCCAGCACGCTCGTGCAACCTCAAGCTGTTGCAATCTTTCCACGTTGGATCCGAACTTCAATATAGGCTGATTAATTTTCTAGCGATATTGGCCCCCATACAAATTTCACCTTGCTTTTATTGAGCAAGCACTTGAATTCGCGAAAAAGAGAGAAGCCCTTAATGTTATACTCGCAGGTTATTCTCATTATTCGCATGCAAAGGTTTAAGTCGTGTTAGCTACCGCAAATATCACAATGCAATTTGGCCCAAAGCCATTGTTTGAAAACATTTCTGTTAAGTTCGGCGAAGGCAATCGCTATGGCCTGATCGGCGCCAATGGTTGTGGCAAGTCGACATTTATGAAAATTCTTGGTCGTGACTTAGAGCAGAGTTCAGGTACCGTGATGCTCGATCAAAACGAACGTCTTGGTAAATTACGCCAAGATCAGTTCGCATTTGAAGAAATGCGTGTTTTAGATGTAGTCATGATGGGTCACACAGAAATGTGGGCGGCGATGTCGGAACGGGACGCCATTTACGCGAATCCTGAGGCCACAGATGACGACTACATGAAAGCTGCGGATCTCGAAGCTAAATTTGCTGAGTATGACGGCTACACTGCGGAAGCGCGTGCTGGCGAGTTATTGCTTGGTGTTGGAATCCCAACAGAACAACACCAAGGTTTGATGAGTGCGGTGGCACCTGGCTGGAAACTGCGTGTCTTGCTTGCGCAAGCCTTGTTTTCCAATCCAGATATTTTATTGCTCGACGAACCGACAAATAACCTCGATATCAACACCATTCGCTGGTTAGAGGACATCTTGAATCAACGCAATTCGACGATGATCATCATTTCCCATGATCGTCACTTCCTAAATCAAGTTTGTACGCATATGGCAGACATGGATTATGGTACGTTGAAAATTTACCCTGGAAACTATGACGATTACATGCTTGCATCATCACAGGCGCGAGCACAGCAATTAGCAAATAACGCCAAAGCCAAAGACAAGATCTTGGAATTACAAGATTTCGTTCGACGATTCTCAGCAAATAAATCAAAAGCACGTCAAGCGACTTCACGCGCGAAACAGATCGAAAAGATTAAGGTCGAAGACGTTAAGCCATCTAGTCGCCAAAATCCGTTTATACGCTTCGATGGTGAAAAGAAATTGCATCGCTTGGCTGTTGAAGTGCAACATCTTTCAAAAGCATATGATCATCGTCTATTTGATAGCTTCGACATCATGGTAGAAGCTGGTGAAAAGATTGCAATTATCGGCGCCAATGGCGCGGGTAAGACGACGCTTTTACGCTGCATTGGCGGAGCAGATATTTGTGGTTTAACAGCGGATCGTGGTCAAGTAAAGTGGGCTGAGAACGCTAACGTGGGCTATATGCCTCAAGATCCCACCGAAGAGTTCGCCTCAGATAAGTCATTGACCGATTGGATGTCAGCTTTTACTCAAGAGGGTGACGATGACCAAGCGGTTCGCTCCATTCTGGGCCGCTTGTTATTTAGTGGCGATGATGTCAAGAAATCAGTCAAGGTTTTATCGGGCGGTGAGAAAGGGCGCATGACTTACGGCAAATTGATGCTAGGTCGCCACAATGTCTTGCTGATGGATGAACCGACGAATCACATGGATATGGAATCGATCGAGTCATTAAATATCGCGCTTGAAAAATACGCGGGCACCTTGATTTTTGTTTCGCACGACCGTGAATTTGTTTCTTCTTTAGCAACCCGAATCCTCGAGGTCAAAGATGGCAAAGTTATTGATTTCCAAGGTAGCTATGAAGAGTATTTGTCTACGTGTGTGTTGCCACGTGAGGGCAAACAGTAGAAAGATATTAGGCTATTGATATGTAGGTGATACAATGAAGGCTATGGACATACAAGCGTGTTCGAGGGGGAGTGAGCTTCCCTCGATAATTAGTTCACCATCAGGTGAATGTCATGCAGCGAGATTCTCTTGATTTTGTTTCTTCATCCAGTCTTCCAGATATTGAACTGGAGAGCGGTAACCTAATGTCGAATGCTGC
>CANHZI010000239.1 GCA_947464955.1 Oxalobacteraceae bacterium | reverse complement strand
GGAAGATCGCCGATCTTGACACCATTCTCAGTGCGTAGATCTTGGTGTTGATGGCGATAGTCTTCATTGGGCTCAGTAAAACGCAAGGCGGCGAAACCGCGCTCTAGAAATGGAATGTGGTCGCCCCCACGCAAATAGCGATCGCGACGATGTACGATATTGACCTTCATCCCTTTGACATAGCGTTCACCGACTTCTTTCACATAGCGTGCTAATTGGCGTGAGGGTGAATCGCTTTCGCCACCGGTCGCAATTAAATTGCGATTTTGCTCGGAGTTTTCCTTGACTGCAGGTAGGCCTTCGGCGAACAGGCGCACCGTTTTATTATCGATTTCACCGGTTTCAGAACGTGAGCTGCCAATAATATCGTTGGTGAACATGCCAGCGATATTCCACTTTTGATCTTTGGCCAGCTGCGCCCAATGCGCTGCGCCTAGTAAGCCTTGCTCCTCAGCGGCGGCGGTCATAAAGACGATAGTCGCATCGAAATCATACTTGGCCATGACGCAAGCCATCTCCATCACGGCCGCTGTACCTGAGGCATCATCATTGGCTCCAGGCGCGTCGCTGGTGGCATCCATGACGTCGGTGACGCGTGAATCATAATGACCGCTGACGACATACATCCGTTCTGGGTTGGTTTTGCCTTTGAGGGTCGCCACGACATTCACAATTTCAGTAGGACGACTGATGCGACGGCTGACGGGAGCAATGTGGCTATCGAATTGCACATCGAGGCGACCTGCACCACAACGTTCAAGTTCAGTTTTGATCCAGCGGCGTGCAGCACCAATGCCACGGGTATCTGACTCAGTTTCCGACATCGTATGGCGGGTGCCAAAGCCAACCAATTTCTGTATTTTCGCTTCGACTGATTTAGCGGAAATCTCTTTCACAATCTTTTCGATGACGGCTTGTTTTCGATCGATTTTTTCTAGATCGATTCTGTCAGCGGCATAGGCTTGATGGGTCAGGCTCGTGTATAGCAAAAAGCTGGCAAGTGGAATCACTCGCTTTGCTGGTGTTGTTGATTTAGTCATCGAAGTTCTCATGCTAGAAGTGGTGGTTGAGTGAAAAGAGCCGTTTTAGAGATCGACTGTATTCCGGTTGAGCCTTTGCTACCATCATAATCGCTTAGCCAGCGCCAGCATACTCCCGAGAAACGCCCAGTTTGACCATCGAAATCCGAATTGATTCCCCTGTTTTTCGTTTATCATTCATGTTATCGAAATTTGATTGTTTTTTGCTCTTGAGGTCTGGGTCAACACCCAAGGCTGATGGGCTGATGGGTTCGTGGGCTTGGGCTCACTTTATTTGGAAAAAGTTATGAAATTAAGTTCATTCGTATTTGCTTCGATTTGTGTATTAGCCAGTTCGGGTTATGCCCGCGCTCAAGCTCCTGCAGCGCCTGAGAATGCGGCTAGTCTTGCTCAATTGTCAGGTCCAGGTCCACTACATATTCAAAAGCTAACGCCAGTCGATACACAGATTGGTACAGGTGAAGAAGTTAAGAATGGGGATTTGGTTGAAGTGCATTACACTGGTTGGATGTATAACAACAAGGCCGCTAATCTTCACGGTCCAAAGTTTGATAGTTCACGTGATGGTGGAACGCCATTTGTGTTCTTGGTCGGTGGTCGTCAGGTAATCCGTGGTTGGGATATGGGCGTGATTGGTATGAAAGTCGGTGGCAAACGCACGCTTTTGATTCCTGCCTATCTTGCCTATAGCACGCAAGGTTCTGGATCAATTCCACCAAACACGCATTTGGTGTTTGATATTGAATTGTTAGCGATTAAGAAGCAATAAGAAGAAAAAAGAAACGACGATGACACGTAGTTTACAAGGCATGACCTTAGAAGCGATCTTGACGCAATTGGTCGACGACCTAGGGTGGCAGCGATTAGCTCAGTTAGTGCCTATTAACTGCTTCATCAAAGACCCAAGTATCAAATCGAGCTTAAAGTTTCTACGGCGAACCCCATGGGCACGTAGCAAAGTTGAGCAACTGTATTTGACGGATACGCGATAGCGTTTTATGCTCGATTGCATACGCTATCGCATCGTAAAAGAGACCCATCATGACTTTAAGAATTATCGCCACTGGCGGCACCTTTGAAAAACATTACGATGAATTGCAAGGGAAATTAGGCTTTGCTGAAAGTCAGCTGCCTGAAGTACTAAAGCGGGCGCGTTTAACTGTGCCAGTTGAACTAGAAGTGGTGTCACTGATTGACTCACTTGATATGGTCGATCAAGATCGTCAAGACATTCTCGCCTCTTGTAGCAAGGCGCCAGAAAGAGCGATCGTCATTATTCATGGCACAGATACCATGCGCGAGACAGCGGAAGTCTTGGGTGCTGCTAAGCTCGATAAAGCAATCGTTTTGACTGGGGCAATGATTCCTTACAAGATCGATAATTCCGACGCATTTTTCAACCTCGGCTTCGCTTGCGGGGTTGTGCAGTTATTAGCCCCTGGGGTTTATGTTGCCATGAACGGTAATGTTTTTGCGTGGGACAATGTACAAAAAGATCGTAGTGCTGGGGTTTTCGTAACTAAATCTTGAATGAGGTAAGTGCACGATGAAACGCTTCCTAATGTTGTTGATGATAACTTGCTTAGCGAGTTTGGCCTCATGCAAGATGCCTAGTCAATCCATACAGCCGCGTTTTGATTCGGTGTACTTTTTCCAAACAGAAGACGAACTTAAGCAAAAGAAAGTCGACTTCGAGCAGGTTTCTATTTTTTCTCGCAACTTGCAATCGGCCGTGGCAAAGGCATTTAAAAAAGGGCAAGTGGAAAGTTCAAGCGGATATGTTGTTGTTGCTGTTCGCTCGGATGGCAAGATCGCCTCTTGGTTAGACATGGAGCCCGCACTGCACGAGTACTACGACTACGAGATTAGTGAAGCAATACGGAAGTTGCAACCGTTTGAAGTCAGTGAAGGAATCGTCGTATTCGCGATCAAGATGGCGGTTGAAACCCCCGTGCATACGAAGAAAGAAGTGCCAGATCCCAAAGATTGGAAAGACGCGCGTGCCAAACTGGAAGATCGCAACAATATTGAGCAACTTGTGTTGTCGCTGTGGCCCGAGGATGAGTGAGATCTTCGCAGCCTGTGGCTGCGTGCGTCATTAATTCTTATGCTTAAAGTCTTGTATCTCGGCTATGTTTGGCCGGAGCCTAATTCTTCTGCAGCGGGTGGGCGCACATTAGAATTCTTACGAAGTTTTCGAGCCCAAGGGTGGCAAGTGATGTTCGCCAGCGCTGCCGCGCTCTCTCCCCATCGTTTCGATCTCGCTACGCTTGATATTGAAGAGAAAAGCATTGCGGTGAATGACGACGGCTTTGATCAGCTCTTGCTGGAGCTTCAACCGCAAGTGGTGGTGTTTGATCGCTTTTTCACCGAAGAACAATTCGCGTGGCGAGTTGAGAAACATTGTCCGCAAGCCCTGCGTGTACTCGATACTTGCGACCTCCATAGTTTACGCGATGCTAGGCATTGCATTTTGAAATCCCAATTGCAAACGCATGGTGCCACATGGCGACCTCCGATATTGGCAGAAGTCATACAGCATATGCGTGTGAGTGAACTCGCTATGCGCGAAATTGCAGCGATTTTTCGTTGCGATTTGAGCTTGATGATTTCAGATGTTGAGATGGAGATCCTGCAGCAGCACTTCGCCGTGCCGCCGTCAATTTTGCAATTGAACCGTGCCATGTTGACCGCAAATGCCCAGCAAAATCTGCCAGGTTTTGAACAAAGGCAAGGCTTTCTAAGTATCGGAAATTTTCGTCATGCCCCGAATTGGGATGCAGTGCTATGGCTAAAACAAAACATTTGGCCAGCGATTCGAGCACGTTTGCCCAATGCCCAATTGCGTATCTTTGGTGCCTATCCGCCGCCTAAAGCAAGTCAACTTCATCAAGCAAAAGAAGGTTTTCATGTATTGGGCTGGGCAGAAGATGCACAGGCTGAGATGGCGAAGGCTCGCGTTTGTTTAGCGCCCTTACGGTTCGGTGCCGGCATCAAAGGTAAGCTCGCCGATGCAATGGCAGCAGGGACTCCAAGTGTGACAACACAAATCGGTGCCGAGGCGATGGATATGGGCTTGCCATGGTGTGGAGCGGTGGCCGATGGTGTTGAACAGTTTGCTCAAGCGGCGGTTGAACTATATCTTGATGAAGCCCGTTGGCAGGCAGCGCAAATACAAGGGCAACAGATATTGCATCGTCTATTTAATCGCGAACATGATCAAACGATGTTGATACAGTCGATCCGAGAATGCCTAGAAACAGTGGAACGACATCGCGCCCAGAATTTCATCGGAGCGATGTTAAGGCACCATACGATGAAAAGCACGCAGTATATGTCGCAGTGGATTGCACTTAAAAATCAGCAGTAAATTATGCGACCAAGCTTCGGTCTTTATTCATCTGCTTCAGAAGG
>CANHZI010000238.1 GCA_947464955.1 Oxalobacteraceae bacterium | reverse complement strand
TCGACAGGGTGCAGCGGAAGAACTCGCCCTCGACGCCACCATCAAAGCAACGGCCAATAATGCAGGCTACCTTGATATCAAGATGCAGCCAGAACGTAAAAACAATATTAAGGTGCTAATGCTGCTCGATGTCGGCGGCACCATGGATGATCATATTGAACAAGTCGAGGAATTGTTCTCGGCGGCAAAGACTGAATTTAAAAACATGGAGTTTTTCTACTTCCATAACTGCGTCTATGACTACTTATGGAAGAACAACCATCGTCGCCACTCGGAAAAATTCCCAACTTGGGACCTCTTGCGCAAATACCCCGCCGATACCAAAGTCATTTTCGTCGGCGATGCAACGATGAGTCCATATGAAATCCTACAACCAGGTGGATCAGTGGAATATAACAACGAAGAGGCTGGAGCAACTTGGATACAACGTTTCACCTCACATTTCCCCAAATATGTGTGGCTGAATCCTGAACCGGAAGGCATTTGGCAATATCGCCAATCGATCGATATCATGCGGCAGTTAATGAGCAACCGTATGTTTCCAATCACCTTGTCGGGACTGGAACAAGGCATGCGATTATTAAGTAAATAACTATTGAAAATCACAATTCAATAGCGCATTCACACAACAAATACGAAGTAAAGCAGAAACTGAACGCAGATAACTGTATGCATGTTCAGTATTTCTCTTTACAATTATTCGTCAAAGCGGTCCTTTTCCGTGTAGGATAAAAAAAGAGCGTTGATAGCTGATACATGATCTGCCCTCAACCGCAACCTAATTTGATTACTTTATTCACCGATTTACATCGCATGGCAACTAAAAAAACGACGACTCCATCCGACTACAGCGAATCATCGATCCGAGTCCTCAAAGGACTGGAACCGGTCAAACAAAGACCAGGGATGTACACCCGCACTGAAAATCCACTCCACATCATTCAAGAAGTGATCGACAATGCCTCCGACGAGGCCTTGGGTGGACATTGTAAGAATATTCAAGTCACTCTCAACACCGATGGCAGCATCAGTGTTGAGGATGATGGCCGCGGTATTCCAGTTGGCCTACATCCCGACGAAGGTGTACCTACAGTTGAGATTGTATTCACTCGCCTCCACGCAGGCGGTAAATTCGATAAAGGCTCAGGCGGTGCTTACGCCTTCTCTGGTGGTCTGCACGGTGTTGGTGTATCGGTGACAAACGCTTTATCCAAACGCTTGGAAATTACGGTATGGCGTGAAGCGGGCTTACACAACCTTACCTTTGCCAATGGCGACGTGATTGAACCACTGCGCACGCAGCCACTCGGTCGTGGCGACAAAAAGAACGGCACACGCGTTACGGTTTGGCCAGATGCAAAATATTTTGATTCGCCGAATATTTCGATTCCAGAAATGCAGCGCCTGTTGCGTTCCAAGGCAGTCTTGCTGCCGGGCGTCAAGGTCACATTCACGAATGCGAAATCGGGCGAAAGCCAAACTTGGCAGTACGACCAAGGTTTGCGCGGCTATTTAACCGAAGCATTAGCACAAGCTTCACACGGTGAATTAGTGATTCCGATGTTTGAGGGCGAACAGTTTGCCAGCGCTGATGCCGATGGTTTCGCCGAAGGTGAAGGCGCTTCATGGGTAGTCGCTTGGACTGAAGATGGCGCCGTGGTGCGTGAATCCTATGTGAATTTGATTCCAACGCCAGCAGGCGGTACACACGAATCAGGATTGCGCGAAGGTTTGTTCGGTGCGGTGAAAAGTTTCGCTGAAATGCATTCCTTATTACCAAAAGGCGTCAAACTTCTACCTGAGGACGTGTTTGCGCGAGCTTCTTTTGTGCTCTCAGCGAAGGTGTTAGACCCGCAATTCCAAGGCCAAATCAAAGAGCGTCTAAATTCTCGCGATGCCGTGCGTTTGGTCTCTAGCTTTGCTAAGCCACCACTCGAATTGTGGCTGAACTCCCACGTTGAACTGGGCAAAAAACTCGCCGAATTGGTCATCAAACAAGCGCAATCACGCTTGCGCTCTCTGCAAAAAGTGGAGAAGAAAAAGTCTTCTGGCGTCGCCGTTTTGCCTGGTAAATTGACCGATTGCGAATCGAACGACATCAGCCGCAATGAATTATTCTTAGTCGAAGGTGACTCCGCCGGCGGTTCTGCCAAGATGGGCCGCGACAAAGAGTTTCAAGCGATTTTACCTCTGCGCGGTAAGGTTCTGAATTCATGGGAATCTGAACGCGATCGTCTATTCGCGAATAACGAGATTCACGATATCGCCGTTGCCATCGGCGTCGACCCACACAGCATCAACGACACTATCGACCTCAGCAATCTGCGCTACGGCAAGATCTGTATTCTGTCCGATGCGGACGTTGACGGCTCTCATATTCAAGTGTTGCTGCTAACTTTGTTCTTCAAGCATTTCCCGCAGTTGATTGCCCGCGGCCACATCTGCATCGCACGTCCTCCGCTATTCCGCGTGGACGCTCCGGCTCGCGGCAAAAAGCCAGCACAGAAAATTTACGCTTTAGATCAAGGCGAATTGACGGCGATCGAGGACAAATTACGCAAAGACGGTGTGAAAGATGGTGCTTGGGCGATTTCCCGCTTTAAAGGTCTAGGCGAGATGAACGCCAACCAATTATGGGAAACCACCATGAATCCTGATACGCGTCGTTTGTTGCCAGTGGCTCTCGGCGAATTCGACCAAGAGTTTTCGGAAGCGCGCTTCAATATGTTGATGGGTAAGAGCGAAGCGTCGGCGCGGAAGGCTTGGTTGGAGGAGCACGGCAATGAGGTTGAGGCCGACATCTAGTAAGGTCATAAATCCGTTTGCGCGGCGCATTGCGGCGTTGCAAATCCTCGCAATACCGACGTATTGCTGTGGTTTGCGCCTTGCACTGCATCCACGCAAACAAATTTCTGCACCTTCCTAGAACATAACAATGACACTAACAATCATCGCGTGATGAAGCATCAAAAACACAAACAAAGATTATGAGCGAACAAGCAAATTTATTTGATGAAGCACCGGATAACGGTGGTGGTAACGGTGGTGATAGCGAGAGTTTGACGCTGGCTACTTTTGCTGAGCGTGCCTATCTCGACTACGCTATTTCGGTCGTCAAGGGTCGTGCCTTGCCGGATGTCAGTGACGGGCAGAAACCTGTGCAGCGTCGAATTCTATATTCGATGAACGAATTGGGATTGAACTCAACCGCGAAGCCACGCAAGTCGGCAACCGTGGTGGGTGACGTACTCGGTAAGTTGCATCCGCACGGTGATCAATCTGTGTACGACGCCATGGTACGTATGGCACAGGACTTCTCTCTGCGCTATCCCCTGATTGATGGTCAAGGCAACTTCGGTTCGCGCGATGGCGATGGCGCTGCGGCGATGCGTTATACCGAAGCGCGCTTAACACCAATTTCGAAATTGCTGCTTGATGAAATTGATCTCGGCACAGTCGATTTTCAACCGAACTACGATGGCTCCTATGAAGAACCTACCCTACTTCCAGGCCGACTGCCATTCGTTCTATTGAACGGTGCTTCAGGTATTGCAGTGGGTATGGCGACTGAAATTCCTTCGCATAATTTGACCGAGGTAGCGAAAGCGGCAGTGGCTTTGATTCGCAATCCTAAGATCAGCCATGCTGAATTAATGGAGCACATTCCGGGGCCAGATTTCCCGGGCGGTGGTCAAATCATTACACCTGCGGCAGCTATTAGCGACATCTACGCGGCAGGTCGCGGTAGCGTTAAAGTACGCGCACGTTGGAAGATTGAAGAACTCGCTCGCGGCCAATGGCAAGCCGTCGTCACTGAACTGCCACCGGGCACGTCAACGCAAAAGGTCTTGGAAGAAATCGAAGAGATTACCAATCCTAAGGTCAAACTCGGCAAGAAATCTTTGTCGCCTGAGCAGATTAGCCAGAAGCAAGTCATGTTATCGGTGCTAGATGCGGTGCGCGATGAATCTGGCAAAGATGCGGCAGTACGCTTAGTGCTGGAACCGAAGTCGAAGAACCAAGATCAAACTGAATTCATGCAAATGTTGTTGGCGCATACCTCGCTCGAAACATCGGCATCCTTGAACTTGGTCATGATTGGTGGTGATGGACGTCCACGTCAAAAATCATTGACCGAAATTCTGACGGAATGGATTAGCTTCCGTTTCGAAACAGTCACTCGTCGTACGCGTTACAAGCTGAAGAAAGTCGATGATCGTATCCATATTCTAGAAGGCCGTGAAGCGGTGCTTTTGAATATCGATAAAGTGATCAAGATCATTCGTGAATCAGACGAACCGAAGCCAGCTTTGATCGAAGCTTTCCGTTTATCAGACCGTCAGGCTGAAGATATTTTGGAAATTCGCTTGCGCCAATTGGCTCGTTTGGAAGCCATTAAGATTCAACAAGAATTGGCTGAATTACGCAACGAGAAAACGAATCTGCAGAACTTGCTCGATGATCCTTCAGCGATGAAGAAATGCATTATCAAGGAAATCGAGGCCGATGCGAAACAATACGGTGATGCACGTCGCACCTTGATCGAAGAAGCGCAAAAAGCTTCGGTCGAAACGAAAGTCATTGATGAACCTGTCACAGTCGTCGTTTCTGAAAAAGGCTGGGTGCGTGCACGTACCGGTCATGAACATGATCCAGCGCAATTT
>CANHZI010000237.1 GCA_947464955.1 Oxalobacteraceae bacterium | reverse complement strand
CTTGGCTTGCCTGTGCAAGATCGGGATCACGTCGTTATCGGCGCTACGCCAGAACAGATGCTTGCGCTTGGCTACACTCCAGTGGGTAAAGATTTTCCGGTTTTCTTGCATCCCAAAACACATGAGGAATACGCCCTAGCGCGCACTGAACGCAAAACCGAAAAGGGCTATAAAGGTTTTGTCTTTCATACAGACCCTCATGTCAGCCTAGAACAGGATTTGATTCGGCGCGACTTGACCATCAACGCCATAGCACGAAGTGACGACGGCGAGCTCATCGATCCTTTTGGTGGACAAACAGACTTGCAGAATCGTGTGTTTCGCCACGTTTCTGCAGCCTTCGAAGAGGACCCGGTACGGATTCTTCGTTTGGCACGATTCGCAGCACGATTCTCAACGGAGCCACATGCCTTTAGCGTAGCACCAGAAACGATGGCGCTGATGAAGCGTATGGTGGAAGCGGGAGAAGTCGATGCGCTGGTTGCCGAACGCGTGTGGCAAGAAATTTCGCGTGGTTTGATGGAGAAAAAGCCATCTCGAATGTTTGAAGTCTTGCGCGAATGTGGCGCATTGCAACGATTGATGCCAGAGTTGGATCGCCTGTGGGGTGTGCCCCAGCCAGAAAAGTATCATCCGGAAATCGATACTGGCGTGCACGTGATGCTGGTAGTCGACTACGCTGCAGAGCAAGGCTATCCTTTGGCTGTGCGTTTCGCCGCCCTAATGCATGATCTTGGCAAGGGTACGACAGATCCTGCGATTTGGCCGCGTCATCATGGTCATGAAGAGCGCGGCATTGATCTCGTCAAACAATTGTCTGAGCGTCTACGGGTGCCGACCGATTGTCGTGATCTGGCTGTGATGACCGCACGTGATCATGGGAATGTAGGGCGTTCAATGGAAATGCGACCAGCGACCTTGCAAGATATGTTGGAACGTAATGATGCGTTCCGCAAGCCTGAGCGATTTCTCGCCATGCTTAGCGCGGCTCGATGCGACTGTTTCGGGCGATCAGGTTTAGTCGATATTCAATTCCCTCAACAAGATTATCTGACACAAATTTTGCACGCTGCTTTGGCTGTGAACGCTGGCCAAGTGGCTCAAGGATTTTTAGGGCAACCGCAAAAAATCGCTGAGGCCGTTCGCATCGCTAGAATTGATGCGATTCGTAGAGTCGCACGTGTTTCATAGGCGCTAGGAAGCTATCACAGGTCAGAAAAAACCTAAGTTTTTTACATGTAATATTGTCGTCATATCTGTCATCTAGAATTGCGAAAAAATAAAAACGGTTGAAGAAAATACTTTAACCAACAAGTTTTCGATATTCACACTCAGATGATTGGTATGACCATGTTACGTAAAGCCCTTAAAGTAGTTTGTATTTCCCTTTGCTTCTGCGGCGGTGCCGCTAGCGCAGATTTCCGTCCACCAACCACACCAGGTGTCACTGGCGTCACACCGCCACTGCTGACTGCAGGGATGTTCCGTCTCGAATCAGAGCGTAGTTATAAACTAAGTTTGCAAATGGCTTTGGGTATTTTAAACGGACACACCGAAGTTGAACGTGCCAATTCATTACAAGCAATTGAGCGTTTCAAGAAAGACCTAGCTAAGTCCGTCACACGTTCAGATAAAGCAGGTAAAGCCTTTAATCGCGTCAATATCGCGCTTAATGATCAAGTGGAAGCTCTACCAAGATTGAACGCCAAAACAGCGGCGGCGATGTATGACGTGAATGAAGATCTCTTGATCAAAATGAACTTCTTGGCTTTTGCCTTGGAAGCCGATACCTCCGACAATTCCTCTCGTATTTCTGGTCTTGCGATGCGCCAAGCATCCTTAGCACAAAGGATGGCAAAGATTGTTTTGTTGCGCTCTATGGATAAATCCATGGCGGCAAAGCAGGGTTTGCAAGTCGACTTAGAGCAGTCTCGCATTGAGTTCTTGAACGGCATGAACTTGCTGACGTCTGAGACAAGTGCTGATAAATATTTGCGCGAACGTATGCAAATCGTTCAGCAGCAATGGATCTTCTATGACCGTGCCCTACAAGCAGTCAATTTTAAAGCAGAAGATTTGCGCAATATTTCCTCGACTAGTGATCGCATTGCCGAAATGATGGTGGAAATGGTGCGCTTGAGTTACGGCTTGACGCCAGACCCAAAAGTGCTCGCAGAGCGTCGCTAATCAAAGAAAGTGCGCAATTTTCGAACTGAAAGATGATGATGAAAAATTCCAAACAATTCAAACTATTCGCGTCCACCAGCATATTTTTATTCGCTGCAGTGACGAGTTTCCATACAAGCCAAGCGCATGCGCAAAGTGTGATCAAAATTGATGGATCGAGCACGGTAT
The DNA here is from genome assembly GCA_947464955.1 of Oxalobacteraceae bacterium. Classification (GTDB taxonomy): domain Bacteria; phylum Pseudomonadota; class Gammaproteobacteria; order Burkholderiales; family Burkholderiaceae_D; genus Undibacterium. Next base: position 2,317 of record CANHZI010000237.1, on the reverse strand, counting down.
TTCCGATTACTGAAGCGGTGGCTGATAGTTTTCATGAGAAGAATCCTAGTGTAAAGGTCACCATTGGCATCGCAGGGACAGGCGGTGGTTTTAAGAAGTTTTGTAAGGGCGAAACAGATATTTCCGATGCTTCACGTCCTATCTTGAAAAAAGAGATGGTCGAGTGCGCGAAAAACGGTATTAGCTTCATGGAGTTGCCAGTAGCATTTGATGCTGTGACCGTGGTGATTCATCCTAAGAATAAATTTTTGAGCAAACTGACCGTCGAGGAACTGAAGAAAATTTGGGAACCGGCAGCAGATGGCGTGATTAAGACCTGGAATCAGGTGAACCCAGCTTGGCCAAAAGAAGCGATCAAATTATTCGGCCCTGGTAAAGAGTCTGGTACCTTTGACTATTTTACAGAAGCGATTGTTGGTAAAGCGAAATCAAGTCGTGCAGACTACACCGCATCTGAAGACGACAATGTCATCGTGCAAGCGGTTTCCCGCGATATCAACGCAATCGGCTATCTTGGGTACGCTTACTTTCAAGAGAATAGTAAAAAATTGAAAGCTGCTGCCATCATCGCTAAAGATGGCAAGCCAGCAGTTTTACCATCAGTAAAAACGGTGACGGACGCGACGTATCAACCATTGGCACGTCCATTGTTTATTTATGTGAATGTTAAAGCAGATGAGCGCCCAGAAGTACGAGCCTTCGTTGACTACTATCTTACAAACGCGGAAAACGCTTCGAAGCAAGTGAAGTACATTCCTCTGTCCTTGAAAGACTATCGCCACACTGCGGTCAATTACAAAGTGAAGAAAACAGGCACTGCTTTCGGTGGCGAACCAGAAGTGGGTGTGACGATTGAAGAATTGTTGAAACGTGAACCGAAAAATTAGAATCGCCGCTTTTTCTGTAGGTAGAGGCCGCCCTAGGGGCGGCTTTTGTTTTGAAAGGCTGCTTGTGATGAATACCGACTTGTTCGTTGTTTTCGCATCAAATTTTTGTTGAGCTAGAGAGTAAAGACGATTTTTTTGTCTCGATCTCGATTGAAATCCTATTCAATTGTGCCGAATTTTGTTTAAATTTCAGCAATTTAATTTTAATTAAGAGATTTGGATAGGCAAGATGTCTGAAGTCGTACGTATTGCAATTACCCCCAATGAGCCAATTCAGTGGCCTGAGCGCTGTCCGCAGTGCGGCGTTTCACATGGCTTGGTCGAAATAAAGAGCCATGTTACAAGAGAGACTCATTCCTATTCGATTGCTTTTTTTCGAGTTTTTAGAGAGACGTTAAGTTTTTATTTTCCTTCTTGCCATAAGCATGCTGCACAAAATCGTTTTGCCATATTTTGGTTGCGAAGAGGTGGTTGGATGGCGTTATTTAGAGTTTCCATGTACCTCGCTTGTTTCCTTACACTTTTTGCAGGTCTGCAATTGGCCGTAGGTAAACTCACTTTGAGGTATCACTTATCTCAACCAGGGTTCACGATTTTTATGCTTTCTGGTTGGGTCGGCCTTGGAATCAGTTTCTGGGCGCGTAAGGCTGCCGCGGTTTTCCCTGTTGGTTTAGATACTGATCGGAACATAATGGAAATTCGCTTCAGCCAAGCTCGTTACGCAAGAGAATTTAAGCGTCTAAATCCGAGAACAACCCATCGGCATTTAGTTGAAAAGACCGTATTTTTTATGCGATCAGGGTTTTGGACTTTGATCGTCTTTCTTGTTGCAGTCGCTTTTGTCGTCAAAACATTTAAATAGAATATACAGTTCGTTTCTATTCTGGACTGGGAATTCCTTGCTCTCAATCGCTTGTTTGCTGCCGTCCTAGATCCCGCTTAAAGGCAATGCGGTTGTATCCTTAATCTCTTGCAATGCAAAGCTCGACTTCACGTCGAGCACAGCGGAATGTTTGAGTAGAGTGTCCATCATGAAGCGCGAGAAATGATTCATATCTTCGACTCGTACTCGCAGCAAGTAATCCATCTCACCCGTCATTGCATAGCAGGCTACTACTTCAGGCCATTGTTCGACTGACGCTGCGAAATCGATACGAGGTGAGCGCGAATTACCTTTTGTAGGAGTGTCGGTATGTTTTTCTAAACGCACATTGATATACGCTAGTAGGCCTAGTCCGATTTTTTCCGCTTCGATCAGGGCGACATACTTGCGAATGACGCCAGCGTCTTCTAATCTCTTAATACGACGTAGGCAAGGTGAAGGCGAGAGATTAACGCGCTCCGCCACCTCTTGATTGGTCAGGCGGCCGTCGGCTTGTAAGATCGCTAAAATTTTGCGGTCAATCTTATCGAGTTCGATTTGCGTCATT
>CANHZI010000236.1 GCA_947464955.1 Oxalobacteraceae bacterium | reverse complement strand
ATGGCTTCACCATCTGAAACACGTTTAACGGCCAGTTCTTTAAACTCGGTCGTGTAAGCTTTTTTTGGTATCCTGTTCATCATTTGTCTTTCCAAAGTTACGTTTATTTTACGTCACCTTTGGGGAACTAAATTTCGGGGGAAGCTCAACTTCACGATTAAGTAGATAGACATCAAACTTTTTGTTCTTATTTGTCATACCTAGGGTATCGATTGTCTCCCAATATTGACGGTGCGAAATTTGCGTAATGCAAAAATCTGAGCCCTGCGCATCTTCTGTTTCTGACAGAAAGCAAAAGAAGATCACCGCTCTTTAAGCTCCTTCGCAAAATTTGACGTTTTGTGTTATCTCTTTTTTGAAGCTGAGGTTTCCCCCATATCTTTTGTCCCCTTTATATCTTCGTTGAAATGTCCGTAAAAATGCAGTCGCATCATTGAAATAAGCTGTAAGCAAAACAATGTGAGTCAACCTCAAATTTTTGAGGTTGACCTTGCTAATGCTGTAATTTTCCCTCTATTTCCGCACTATCTAATTGATCGTGGATGCGGAACTTATCACGATGATCGCCCATCAGTTCCCTTAGCTCTTTGATGCTCAAATCCGAGGCTTCGTGCATGCGAATTAGGATAGATGGTCCAATCGGGAGTTTTTTATTCCGGATCTTACTGATGACGGGTGGTGCCACCTTCAGAATACGCGAAAGTGATGCATCATTTTTGATATGGAGTTCCCGGATCAGCGTATCGAGAAGATTCCGAGGATCATACTTGAGACCTTTTGACTTCTCTGTTTGTGAAATAGTTGCCATTTGTGCTCCTTATGTTGAACTAGTAAAGCTTACAAGCATGGGAAGAAATCAATTGTCTCCGCCCGTGGGTATTGTCATGACATCTTCTAGTATTTCGAAGCTTGAATAACTAGGGACTGTTTCGTCACTCGTGCATCTGTCATGTTGAAAAAGAATCTGACATCACATCATGTTGATTCGCACGCTGATTCAAAAAAGCAAAATGATCGGCAACTATGAATTGAGGAAAATTTCTCTCGAATCGCTATGTTTGTCAATTGCCAGTTCCCTGACACCAGCCATTCCGTGAGCAAATATTGCGAGTTCATTGGCCAAGAACTCAAGAATGTCTTCCATGGTGACGATACCCACCAATCGCCCCTCATCGTCAGATAACATGACCCGTCGCACATGATGTTCATTCATTAGCTTAATCACATCCATGGCATCCATGGTGCTGCTCGCCATCACCAGTTGGGTCGACATAATGTCGCCAGCCGTGAACACCGCAGGATCTAGTTCTTCAGCGACTAACTTGAGAACAAGGTCGCGATCGCTGACGATGCCAACGGCTTTACTTTGTTTTTCCGCATCCACGACAACTAAGGCACCAATATGATGTTGGCGCATCAGTTTCGCGACCACCAACGCGGTCGTATCAGGTTCGACAACGACAACAATCGCAGTGGCAAAATCTTTCAACTGTGTTGGCATCTCTGAGGTCCTTTTGAAAAAGTAAAAAAAAATATTTGGAAAATCTAGCAGACTAGTCGCAAGCTATAGTCCAATTGATAATTGACTATTGACCCGAATCACACCTCGTGCTGACCAAGTTGCCCCATCAGTTGCCCGTTTTTCTGCCCAAGAATGTACTTGTCCGCGTAAGGTCACAATACTGCCATCGCTAATCGCATCGATAGGTTTTGCTTCGCGTGTGCCTTGTCGTATCAAGGGTTCCTTGATACTAGTGGAAGCATCCGTGAAATTAGCACCGGTTTGAGCGTAATGTTATCGGTGATGCCGATAACACCTTTTAAGGGAGTGATGATTTGTTCAACGGTCTGTCGCTGGACATTCCAGTCGAGTTCGCCGCCGAGTGTGATCCAGCCATCTTCTACTTCTGCCGTGATTTTTTCGCGAGGCACCGAAGTGCTCCTACATAGTACATGTTCAATTGCAGCAGCAATTTCGGTGTCGGTACGCTGATGGGTTTTTGGTGGTCTGATGGTGACATCTAAAGCGATAGAGCCTACTCCAACAACGCGCTGTGCCGCATGGCGAAGGGCTATTTTTTCTGTATAGGTATCGAGATTGCCAGTAAAGGTAACAATGCCATTTTGTACTGTGACAGCGACGCGCGCATCGGGTATCAGTGGATCCCAAAGCAATTCTTCAAGCAGGTCATTTCGCAAATCAAAATCCGTTTTCATAACGCACCTTTTCTCGACTATGGCTCGGGAGGAATTTGGTGTAATGGTAGATGGATGTGCATCTTTCACATCAGATTACGCTATGCAGAATAGGTGAGCTAAAACGAGATAGATTGAGATTAGTCAAAATTCAAAGAGGATTTTTTACTTTGTAATCCGAAGGTGTAAAACGTTTTTCAATAAAGAAGCACATATACGCATGGGAATATCGACGATGTATTTTCGTGACATGAATACAAAAATACCATAAATCAGGTAGTGAATTATCAGCATTCCCTATATTCGCTGAAGCACCATTTTTTCATAAAATTATGTCACTAGTTCGACAGAATGATTTTCAATTTACAGCAGACAATAATGTGGAGGTGGCTTTGATGAGCGTAAGAGAAACAACCCAGATTACCGATCGGTCTCATGCTAAAAATTTTTTTGCAGAACGTCAATTTCATTTACAACATGCGAAAAAAGAGCGATTTGTTGAAGACGGTGCATTCTTGATCATCGATATCCGGGGACGAATTATAGAGTGTAGCGATGCCGCCGCTGTGCTTTTAGGTTATTCATACGATGGTCTTCACGGTCGTCTTATATCGCAGGTTATTCCCAAATTACCTTTCGCTATGGACACGCCGTATTACAACCTTGCCTATGCTGTTTTCCATGCAGATAAAGATTTCAAAATGGATCGACTAGCTGTGTCCGGGAACGGAGAAGTGGTTCCGGTCGATGTTTTTGTATCTAGTGTGGTAGTGAAAGGGCGACGGTTGATCTTATTAAATCTAATGGCTGCAAAGTCGAGGGAGCTGATGTGATATGAACACGCACGAAAAAATTTCCTTTGTAAAGATCTCGGTCTTCGTACAAAAAAGCAGACAAGTTGTTTATTTGAAGACCTTAGATCAACTCGTCTTTTGCAATCATGAAATCAGTGACGGTTTTCAATCAAAATATTTTCAATGTGGAAAATACAGTAAGCCAACCAAAAATGGAGCATTAAATGACTACTTTTTCGGATCAACATCAGGCGGTTTATCGCAGCACTTGTGTTAATGACTTTGCACGTACACAAGCTCTTGGCGACGACGCGTATCGGGCCGAGAAGCTTGCAGCGTTCTCGCTACGCAGCCCCTTTGAGGTGAATAAAAGTCAATCGACAGCGCCATTAAGGCCCAGCTCTCTTTGGCGAGAGTCGATCTCGGTGATTCAAGAATATGTCACTTTCGGTCGACGGAAAGTTAAAGTAGAAGACCGCATCTATCTCAATGGAGACACTTTCAAAAAGATCTATTTGATCAATGCTGGATCATTTAAGATTGTGAACGTCACTTCTGATGGACGTGAACAGCCAGCAGGGCTTTGTTTTAAAGGAGACTGGTTAGGCTTTGATGGTATACCGTCAGGTCGTTATAGCTGCTCTGCAATTGCACTGGATTCTGGAGAATTATGGAGTATAGATTATGAACACATACTACAGTTGAGTGCAAAAGAGCCTGTTTTACTCAAATTATTATTGGGGGTGATCAGCGCCCAATTGGCACAAAACCGCGATGTGATGCTTGCTATGTGTAAGCTTCCCGCAGATGCGAGAGTATGTGATTTTTTGCTTCAGTGGGCGTATTGCTTGGAAGACCGGGGACTGAGAACGGATCAGTTTAATGTGTATCTGACACGTGCAGACATCGGGCAATATTTAGGACTGCGTCTAGAATCCGTGAGCCGCGCATTGTCTAAATTGGCAAAACAGGGCTTGATCGAATTTAATGAAAAGGGGCGACGTGAAATTAGCATTCCAAGTCTCAATGCAATGATGGAATTTATACAAAATGATGCTGACCTGCATTGCCATCCACACGACCAAAACCAGCGGCAGATTCATCAAGTTCGAAATCAGCTTCTTCAGTAAATCGTTTCAGGATGAACGGTCTGGCTTTAATCAGTTTTTGATTAAACCCAGAATTTCCATTAGGATTTGAGATGATGGTGGATGCACTTTTCGAGGCAGTTTTTACGTGAATGAGGCGAAAATAGCTAGCTATTTTTCACGAAGAACAAAAAAATGACCGAAAATGCGCCTAATGGAAAATCTGGGTTAAATCCTTTTTCTCGTAGCATGCTCTCTAACGATGATGTGTGTGATTCACACAGATGATGAATCTTGTACACGCGTCTTGATTGGTTAATCAAAAAGGAGGCTTAATCGTGTGAACTGACCCCAAATAGTTGGACAGTTTGTTAGTTATGCATAGGAGGGCTGATTTCTGTATTGAACAGGACTCAGCCCTTTTTGTTTTAGTTTGATTCGCTCGTGATTAGTAAGCGCCTCATTAAGACCGTCTTGAAGTTGTTCTATTTTTTACTCCATCCATTTTGTGCCATTCGAAGCAGTGCGTTATTCGCGGCACGTCGATCAAATAACTCAGGATCAAATGGTCCGTCTACCCATTGCAAATAGTCTCGTCCTTGGGCGCTAGATGGATCACTGAT
>CANHZI010000235.1 GCA_947464955.1 Oxalobacteraceae bacterium | reverse complement strand
TTGCGATAATCTGGCTGTCGGTGTAACGGGATGTCTTCATGTAAAACCTCTAAAAATCAAATTTAGAAAATTCTACTTATAAGTCCGATTATTTGTTGGGGGGATTACCGGATGTTTGTTCACGACTTTATTCTTAATATTTTCTAACACCGTGCTTCTGAAAGCCGCGCAAAATTTAGAGCTTAGTTTACGACTTTATTAAGCCAGAATAAGGATCAAAACTGGTCATCGAAGCAAGCTTTGATGTTCCCTCTGTTATACCAGTTGTGAGGCAGGTATAACAAAAAAGAGCAAGGCCTGGCGCGGGTTTTGAGAGGTTTGTAACTTTGTTGATGAAAAATCAATAATGTGTTAACTTCGGTTTCTTTCACTTTAAAACAAGTTGAACTAAACCGCTCCGCGGTGGGCTGTTTCTCATCGAATTATCGCTAGTAAAAAGTGCATGGTTTTCTACTCTGAAGCTGGGAATGTTCCCAGTTTTTGAGAAGGAAATTATCATGAAGTCATTACGTCAGCGTTTTCAGGAAGACATGGTGTTGCGTGGTTTGGCTGAACGCACGCAAGTTGCCTATGTGGATGCAGTAGCAAAGATTGCGAAGTATTACCATCGATCTCCCGACCTCATCTCGCCAGAAGAAATTAAGCAGTATTTGCTGCATTTGATTAACGATAAACATCGGTCGACGTCTACGACCAATCAAGCGGGTTGTGCCTTGCGATTTTTGTTTCGGTTCACGTTGAACCAGCCGGACATTTGCATTGAGATACCGCTGCGCAAACCACCAGAACGCTTGCCAGAATTGCTGTCGCGAGAAGAAGTGGAAAGCATCATTGCTGCCTGTACGAATCTACGCCACCGCACCATATTAACCACGATTTACGCAACCGGCTTACGCGTGTCTGAGTTGTGCCAGCTCAAAGTTAGTGATGTTGATAGCAAACGCATGATGCTACGCATTGGTCATGGCAAAGGTGGTAAAGATCGTTATGCTTTGTTGCCCCCTAAATTGTTGGACACGCTACGTATCTATTGGCATACGTGTCACCCACGAGTTTGGTTGTTTCCGAATAAGCTGGGAGATGGGCCTATCACCGACAACCAAGTGCAGCGCTATTTTTATTCGGCCAAACAACGTGCCAACATTCATAAGAAAGGTGGAATCCATAGCCTGCGCCATGCGTTTGCCACACACTTACTCGATAGTGGTGTCGATCTGCATAGCATTAGCCGTTTAATGGGGCATGATCATCTCAGCACTACAGCACGTTATCTCCATCTACAACAGCGTGTCGTGAAGAAGGATTCACCGCTCGATTTACTCTCGCATCTATCGAAGCTGTAAAGCTTCCACGTTGTATGCCCAGGCATGCAAGTGTGGAGTTGGCTGATATCCTGCGTCAACAAGCTAATGCAGGATGGGAGCAACTTGGCCTAAGCAATGCTCAACGTAAGGCTTGGCGCGCTATCACGGCTTGTCGTACTGCAGTATTAGGCGGCCACATTGAACGCTGTGATCAATGTCAAACGACGCGACACATCTACCATTCGTGCCGTAATCGTCATTGCCCCAAATGCCAAAGTCGCACCAAAGACCAATGGCTCGAAGCGCGTCAACGTGAATGCCTGAACGTTCCCTACACCCATTTAGTGTTCACGATTCCACGTGCATTAAACGGCTTAGCAGTAAGTCACTTCCGCCTGATCACCGACATCTTGTTTAGTGCTAGTGCAGAGACTTTGTTAGCCTTTGCTGCCAATCCGCGTTGGCTTGGTGGTGTGCCCGCGCTCACCTTAGTTCTGCACACGTGGACGCAGACCCTGCAACGGCATTTGCACATACACGCTTTAATGCCCAACGGCGCACTCACCGAAGACGGGCAATGGAAACAAAGTCGACGAGGCTTTTTATTTCCGGTCAAAGCACTGTCTAAAGTGTTTCGTGAGAAGTTCATCGATGCGCTCAAATTAGCGAGAGCCGACGACCGAATTCCCAAGGAAATGCTGGATGACCAAGCGTGGAAGTATCTTCTGGTTGAACTACGACGGCATGATTGGGTGGTATACGCAAAAGCGCCTTTGGGTGGCCCACAGCAGGTGCTTGATTATTTATCGAGGTACACGCATCGGGTCGGCATTTCCAATGAGCGACTACTTTCATTTCACGATGGGCTAGTGCGATTTAAGGTGCGAGACAACACCCAGGCTGGTAAAAAACGTGTTGAGCAATTACCGGCAAGCGAGTTCACTCGCCGTTTTTTACAACACGTCTTACCGACGGGGTTTAAACGCATTCGTCACTACGGTGTACTCGCGAACTGCCACAAGAAAGAGAAACTAGAGCAATGTCGATTGGCGCTACAAATGCCGCAACCACAGCCCGCCATCATTGAGGGCGTGCAAGCGTTTATGCTGCGGGTAAGCCAGATCGACATACTACGTTGCCCGCATTGTGGTCTTGGCGCGATGCAGGTGATTGAGGTCATCGTAGCAGCCAAGCACCGACCAGTATTAACGACAGGGCCACCGCCATGATCCCATCGTCTTGCCTAAATACTGTAATTCGAAACAAGTTCTTAAACGAACTTCAGGCTCGTTCGCGCCGAAGCTCAACAATTCAAGTAAAACACTTCGACAAGGAAAGACCGCCCTCATCACCGACTGCCCAAACATCAACACTTCAATACAAGTTGAATAATTTCCTTGCCAATCTACTAGCAAACAAGCGATCAATTCGCATACAATCCCCTTAATCAACCGACTTCCTTCGGTTCAGTCCAACAAGGTTTATCCGCCGCAATGATCGCGGATTTTTTATTTTGCGTTTCCGGTGCGGCGGATAAACGCTATTCGTTAGGTGCTAGATGAATACAGACGATTTGTCGACAGAAGGAGCGCGGGAAGCCCGGTCGGTGCTTAAGGCGTTCCATATTGTCTTGAATAGCCCTGATTTGGTGCCAGAACAGTGCTACCGCATGAGTAAAACTCACTATTCACTTGTTTCCTACATAAACAACATGGTTGGACTGTTTCTTAGTAAGAACTATGACGTGATTCCCGTGTTTATCGGGAGGGCGGATAAGCATATGGCGGACTTTCCCGCGACGCCGGGCGCAAGTGCTTATTACGATGTGGTTTCGAAATATCTTGCTCAGATGGCTCATTTTCTTCAGAACTTTACGACGGTCCCAAAAGAAGAAATTTCATGCTTCGTTCCTACATACGTTCTAAGTGCAGGTGCACAAGCAGCACCTAACATGTCGTATATGGACTCCCCCCAAAGTACAAGAAATTAATCAATATTTCTGGCGCGTGGAATAAGCCTGCAGTCGTATATCCGGCATCTGATGTGGAATCTATTGTGTTCCGTGCCGACATGGAATCTGCGTGATCATTGCGCCACTCGTTACGAGCGGCAGGCGTGTAGCTGCCAGACGTGTTATCGGCGTTCAATGATCTGGTTGCGTTCCGTTGTGCCATGATGGGTGATTAATCTCTACGCAAAGGCTGGTGGGATTTCAGTTTTTCAATTTCGAGTCACGTGTTCAAGCTGGCATTGCATACGAAGTCCTTTCCAATTTTTTATTCAGTTTGTGTTCGACGCCGTAGTCTTCTCCATCACGCAGCGTTGCATAGCAAATACGGGCCAGTTTGTTGGCTAGCGCGCAGGCTGCCTTGTTGTGGTTCGTTCGGCCTTGAACTTTCAATGCCCAGCTTCGCAGTTCATCTAAGTGCCGACCCGCACTGAAACTAACGCTAGCCGCTCGTAAAACGGAACGTGCACCGTGCGTCAATAACATGCGAAGGTAACGATCACCTCGTTTAGAGATGTGGCCTAAATATCGGGTGCTGCCTGAAGAATATTCTTTTGGTGTCAATCCAAACCAACTGGCGAAATGGCGTGCATCTTTGAAATGCGCAACGCTACCACTGGTTGCAGCGACCATCGCGGTCGCAGTCAATAAGCCGATACCAGGGATTGAAAGCAAGGTGGTGCAAGCGGCGCTTTGCTTAGCGAGTTGGGTCAATTCTTTTTCTAATTGTGCGACTCGTGCTTCGAGCAAATGAATTTCTTCAATAAGTAGTTTCATTGTTCCGCGAATCAAATGAGGAACGGAAGTGTTTGGGTCAGCCAGAACGCGTGAGATTTGTTCTATGCCGTTGCGACTTCCAGTCGCAACGGAAATGCCAAACTCACGACAAAAGCCGCGCAGTGCATTGATGCGCGAGGTGCGTGTTCCCATCCAAAGTGAACGAGTACGGTGCAAGCCTTGTAAAGCTTGCTGTTCAATTGATTTGATTTTGACTGGGCGAATGTCGGCGCAACGGGCAGCCTCTAACAAAGCACAAGCATCTGCTGCATCTGTTTTGTTGCGTTTAACATAAGCCCTGATGTATGCTGCGGGAAGTAACTTTACTTCGATACCAAGAGCATTCAAAGAACGTGCCCAATGATGAGCCGAGCCACAAGCTTCCATGATAACCAGCGAGACATTGCGATTGATAAACCATCGCTCAAATTGCGCACGGGTCAGACGGTGTTGCTCAATCACACGCCATTGCGCATCGGCAACAGCAAGTTGAAACACAGATTTGGCCAAATCAACGGCCACAGTAGTAGTATTCATAGTGGACTCCTTACGTTGAAATCTGATCCCCATACCCAATGTGAACCAGTGCGCTTAATATCGCGCAAAAAGGCGGGGGAGTCCATCCCATCA
>CANHZI010000234.1 GCA_947464955.1 Oxalobacteraceae bacterium | reverse complement strand
TGCTCAGGATGATCGAAGTCGGAATCTAAAGTCTTGAAGCGACGGTCGTAGATTAATTTAAAGAATAAAGGTACCAAGAAGATCGCCAAGAATGTTGCGGCGATCATGCCACCCAAAACACCAGTTCCCAAAGATTGACGTGCTGCTGCACCTGCACCGCTAGAGAAAGCCAATGGCACCACGCCCAAAATAAACGCGAGCGACGTCATCAATATAGGGCGGAAACGCAAGCGTGCGGCTTCTAATGCAGCTGCTACTGGCGCATAACCTTCATGCACTTTCATCACCGCAAACTCGACGATCAAAATCGCATTCTTGGCCGACAAGCCTAGCAAGGTCACGAGACCAATTTGGAAGTACACGTCGTTATTGAAGTGGCGCAAATACACCGCCAGCAAAGCGCCGAAGATACCGAATGGCATCGCCAACAATACCGAGAATGGCAACGACCATTTTTCATACTGAGCAGCGAGGATCAAGAAAATCATCAAGACACCAGCACCGAGTGCTAAACCACCTGCATTACTGCTACGCTTTTCTTGGAAAGAGGCGCCGCCCCAGTCATAGGTAACATCGGCTGGCAACACCGCTTTTGCCGCGCGCTCCATTGCTGCGATCGCTTGCCCCGAACTAAAGCCTGGTTTTGCATCGCCGAGTAATTTAATCGCGGGTAAAGCGTTAAAACGCGGCACTGAATCTGGACCAGTAATGAACTTGACCGATGCAAAAGCACGAATCGGTATCATCTGCCCGCTCGTCGAACGCACATACAAATTACCAATGTCTTCAGGCTTAGCACGATACTGCCCTTCCGCCTGTAATTGCACCGTGTACACACGACCATTTTTATTAAAGTCGTTGATGTAATAACTACCGAGAGTTGCAGCGAGTGTATTGTAGACATCGGATAACACGACACCCATGGAGCGTGCTTTTTCATTATCGACATCAACAAAGAGTTGTGGCGAATTCGCTTGCCACAGAGTTTTCACACCAGCTAATTCCGGTTGCTTATTGGCCTCCGCAATCAGAGCAGGTAACAAGCTCGCCAAGCGTTTGACACCACCCTCACCTTTATTTTGCAAATAGAATTCAAAGCCACCCGTTTGGCCCAAGCCTTGAATGGCGGGAGGAGCAAAAAACAAAGGTAAGCCTTCTTTGATATTACCCGTACGCATAAACGCTTCGCCAACCAATTCCTTGGCCGATTTGTCACGCTCACCCCAAGGACGCAATGGGAAGAACATGGTCGCTGCGGAAGATATCAAACCGCCACCACCGAGAAAATCTAAACCGATCAAAGCAAAACGCGTGTCGATATTTTTGTTGCCTTCCAACGCGCCTTCCATTTGTTTGACCATCATATTGGTACGTTCCAAAGAAGCGCCTTCAGGCAGAATTGCTGCGCCAATGAAGTAACCTTGATCTTCATCAGGCACCAAACCACCAGGTACGGTATTCCACAGCAAACCCGCCAAGGCGATCATGCCTGCGAACAAACTCACACCTAAAACTGCGCGTTTCAAGAAGAAAGTAACACCGGAGGTATAACGTTTGGTCAAACGGGCAAACGCATGATTAAACCAAGTGAAGAAACGATTGTGATTTTCTGCGCCCGGTTTTAACAAGATCGCGCATAAGGCTGGCGTCAAAGTTAAAGCCACTACACCCGACAAAATAACCGCAATCGAAATCGTGACAGAAAATTGACGATATAACTCACCCGCTAAACCGCCTAAGAATGCAATCGGCCCAAACGCCGCAACCAGCACCAATACAATCGCAATGACTGGACCAGTCACTTCATTCATCGCCTCGATTGCGGCCTCTTTCGGTGACATGCCTTCTTCATTCATAAGGCGTTCAACGTTTTCCAAGACCACGATAGCGTCATCGACCACAATACCAATCGCCAGTACCATACCAAACAAGGTTAAGGTGTTAATGCTATAGCCAAGTAGATGCAAACCCGCCATGGTGCCGATCAAAGAAACGGGCACGGCAAGCGTGGGAATAATCGTCGCACGCCAACTTTGCAAGAAGACGTACACGACGATAAATACCAAGACCATCGCTTCTGCAAGAGTTTTCAACACTTCAGCGATAGACTCAGTTACAAACGGTGTGGTGTCATATGGCGTGGCAAAGGTCATCCCTTCGGGGAATTTCGCCTTCAACTCCTGCATGGTTTTTTCAACGGCTTTTCGTGTATCTAAAGCGTTGGCACCCGTCTGCAAGAAGATACCGATGTTGGCTGATGGATGACCGTTGATACGACCGTAGAGGTTGTAGTCTTTCGAACCAAGTTCAACACGTGCCACATCTTTCAAACGTATGGTGCTGCCGCCTTTTGCCGCCTTCACGATAATGTTTTCAAACTCGGTTGGTTCTAACAATCGACCACGTGCGGTGACCGTCATTGTGAGCTCTTCAGTGTTATTCGGTGGCGCACCGATTTTACCTGCTGCGTATTGGGCGTTTTGTTCACCAACTGCGCTGGCAATATCGTTAACCGTAATACCTAATTGCGCCATGCGATCAGGGCGCATCCAAATACGCATTGCATAATCCTTGGCACCGAATACTTGGACATTGGTCGTACCCGGAATACGTTTGATCGCATCCAAGACGTTTTGGGTCACATAGTTCGACAAGAACAAACTGTCGTAACGGTTATCCTCAGAATAAATCGCAGAGACCACTAAAAAGTTCGACGAACTCTTAGATACTGTCACGCCTTGGCGACGCACTTCTTGCGGTAATTTCGCTTCAGCTTGTCGCACGCGATTGTTGACGTTGACCGCTGCGATATCTAAGTTCGTCCCCACTTCAAAAGTGATGTTGATGGAGACACGGCCATCGGCAGATGAAACCGAATCCATGTACAACATATTTTCGACACCGTTGATTTGCTCTTCGATCGGCGCTGCAACCGTGCGCTCTAATACTTCAGCCGATGCGCCTGGATAAAATGCCACCACGTTGACGACCGGTGGTGAGATATCTGGATAACGTGAAATGGGCAAGATGCGCAATGCAGCCAGCCCGGCGATGACGATAATCAACGACAATACAGTCGCGAAAATCGGTCGATTAATAAAAAATTTGGAAAACATGAGATGTCCTTAATTCTGTCTATTCAGGGCGAGTTCTAGTGACACAATTAGTGCGCACTTTTAGCCGCTGAAGCCGCTGCTGAATTTGCGCTCGGTGCGGCAGCTTTGGCGCCTGCGCTTCCCAATGGAACTGGCGTTACTGTCATCCCTGGATCATGGGCCTTAATGAAACCATCGACCAAAACGCGCTCACCTGATTGCAGGCCTTTCGTTACCACCCACTCACCACGAGACCAACCATCCAATTCCACTGGATGTGGCACGAGTTTATTATCTGTGCTCACCGCGAAAACCATCTTGCCCATTGGGCTATCGATCACTGCGCGCTGCGGTACCGATATCGCACTGCTGCGGCTACCACCTTGCAACATGACGCGAACAAATTGACCAGGACGCAAAGCGCCATCTGGGTTCGCGATCTCTGCACGGGCATCAAAACCACCGGTGTTGGGGTTCACTTTTTCGCTGGTAAAAATCATCTTGCCGGCAGTCGGGAAAATGCTGCCATCGGCTTGCTTTACATGCACTTCAAAAGCAAGGCTGCCGTTATTGCTTCGTTTGCCTGGCAGTTTTAGTTTGCCGTTGGCGACATCAGCATTCATCTTCAAGAAATCGGCTTCGGTCACACTAAAGTTCACATACAGTGGATCTGTTTGAACGATGGTCGTCAACAAACTATCAGATGGCGTCACCAAGCTGCCATTTGGCTTAGCCGCAATGCCAGTGACACCAGAGATTGGCGCCACTACTCGCGTGTAACTCAAATTGAGCTTGGCTTCATTGACTTGTGCTCGTACTTGTTTGTAGCTCGCTTCTGCCATTTCCAAATTCGACTTGGCGTCGTCATATTCGCGCTGACTAATCGCTTTTTCTGCAGCCAAGGGCGCTAAGCGAGCAAACTCACGTTTCGCTTGATTGAGCTTTGCCTCAGCAACACCTGCCGCTGCTTCTGCTGAGGCTAATTGTGTTTGATAGCTACCTGGATCAATTTGAAATAGAACTTGGCCAGCTTTGACCTTTGCGCCTTCTTCGTAAACACGTTTCTCTAAGATCCCGCTAATACGTGCGCGAACTTCGGTTTCGCGAATACCCGCGGTCTGACCTACATATTCGTAATCGATCGGCAGATCACGGGCCTGTACAGTCACCACACTAACCTCTGGTGGCGGCATGCCGTTGGGCCCGCCTTGGGCCCCTGCCCCTTGTTTCCCGCACGCACTGATCAACAAAACAGGCGCGCAAAATAACAAACTTGTCGCCAAAACACTGATTTTTGGCTTCAACATACTGTAACTCTCACTAAAAACATGTTTCTTATCCATAAGCGTGCGCATATTTACCTCTTTAAATGATGATCGTAGTCTGCTATTATATACATACACGAATGTTTGTATAGTTCTTGCGTAAAAAATTTCTTAAAATAAATTTTTTAAGTGATTTTTTATTAATCTGAAATAAGCTTGCTCTAATTACTGGATGTACATGAAGCGCGGCGAATGTAACAATACTGGCCGTCACAATGAATAAGGCAACAAAATCAATCGACAGACTTAACATTTCCACAAGAACTCAAAACGAGTCTCGTCGATGAGGAGTAACACTATGGTCAGAAAAACGAAAGAAGATACCCAGCAAACCTATGATGCCCTGCTCGATG
>CANHZI010000233.1 GCA_947464955.1 Oxalobacteraceae bacterium | reverse complement strand
TTTACATCAATCGAAACTCATCAGGATATTGACTGGCTTGCCACTCTTTTTCTTGCGCCGCATTTCTGCGGGAGGCGAACTATAACAAGAAAAGATGCAGTTCGGCAAGTACCTTCTAAATTATTTATATTAATTACTGTTACTTCAGTTAATTTGGTTAATTCAATTAAGGAAGGTGAATAAGGCAAGAACAACAAAACAAAACGCCCCGCTGGCGCGGGGCGTTTCATTCGACTTAAAAGTAATACTTGCTCGAGAGCGTTTCAAATCAATTTACATATTTTTAAAATTCGCTGGGCGCTTCTCTAAGAAAGCATGCATACCTTCGCGTTGATCATGTGTGCCAAAACTTGCATGGAACAAGCGGCGCTCGTAATTGACACCTTCGGTCAATCCCGATTCAAATGAACGATTCACCGCGTCTTTGATCATCATAACCACTGGCAAAGACATAGACGCAATTGTATTCGCCGCTGCCAAAGTTTCTTCGATTAGCTTATCCAAAGGTACGACGCGAGAAACCAAACCCGCACGCTCAGCCTCATTGGCATCCATCAATCGTGCCGTCAAACACAAGTCCATCGCCTTTGACTTAGAAATCGCACGAGGCAAACGCTGAGTACCGCCGCAACCTGGCAAAGTCGCCAACTTGATTTCAGGTTGACCGAATTTTGCATTGTCAGCAGCAATAATGAAGTCACACATCATCGTCAACTCGCAACCGCCACCCAAGGCATACCCTGCAACGGCTGCGATCACTGGCTTACGCACACGAAGAATATGTTCCCAGTTTTTGGTGACGTAATTCCCCTTATAGGCATCCATATAGGTGTAGTCCGCCATCGCTGCAATATCCGCCCCCGCTGCGAACGCTTTTTCGCTGCCGGTAATGACCATACAACCAATGTCGTCGTTTTGATCAAAGGCTAACAGCGCATGACCGAGCTCGTCCATTAACTGGTCGTTGAGCGCGTTGAGCGCCTTTGGGCGATTCAAAGTGATCACGCCCACCTTCTCTTTAACTTCAACAATAATGTTCTGATATTCCATGTCTTACTCCTGATATTGGTTTTCTGATGAATTGATTTTCTGGTGATTAAATGCTGTCGCTCATCCAGAATCATAAAGCTTGTATCTCAATGGGTCTATGCCAATTGCGCCTTAGGAAGGAAACATTTCAAAAGGCTAGCCAAAAATGAAGACGGCACCAGCTCTGTTAAAATGGCGACCACATTTAAATCTCATTAGGAAACGCAAACTATGTGGCTACTCGCATTAGAAGCCTTCGGCGCCTTCTTTATTTTTGTCTTCATTATTTGGTGGACCATGTTTTCTGGCAGACCAAACAAAAAGTCAGATTCAAAGACCTCCGAAAAGCGAGATCAGTAAATGACTCAATGCAGCGTACGTGGCAGTGATAGCACAAACTCCGGGATAGGCACTTCAAAACGATGCCCATCTTCAGCCACGCAGAAATAGATGCCTTTCATCGTTCCGTGTGGCGTCTCTAAAGAACTCCCGCTCGTATACTCAAAGCCCTCGCCCGGTTTCAATAAGGGTTGATGCCCGACCACACCCAGCCCCTGAACTTCATGCACTTTGTTATTCGCGTCAGTGATGATCCAATGACGAGATATTAACTGTGCCGGAATATCCCCCGTGTTCTTAATCGTGATCGTGTAAGCAAAAACAAAATTAAATTTATCTGGGTTAGACTGATCCTCCAGGTATTGAGTCACTACGCTCACACTAAAGTCATACTTTGTCATATGTTTTAAGACCCCAAGTCAGTATCGTTTTGCTGAAAGACTGCATCTTACTAGAGCGCGACGAGATATGCAGGATTGACATCCTCCCTGCCCTCAGCCTGCGGCTGCCGCTAGCGCGGAAAGGACGGGGATTCCTACGGCGCTGCGCGATGATTTTGCGCAGGCGCTTCGGTGGGTTCCTGTTGCTGACGGCATTACCGCACCGTTCACTTCGCAGGCTATCCGGGCTGCACTCTCGTGCCAAGCGGAAGCATCCGCCTTGTCCTGCCCTTTGTCTCGCAGTATTTGCATCCCGCGAGATAGGATGTTGATCGCGCCGACCACGTCGGCGTGATTTTCGTAGCGGCAATTGACGCACAGGAACTTTGTCTGTGTCTGCCGATTATCTTTCGATGCATGGTCGCAATCCGGACACGTCTGGCTGGTATGGTGAGGTGAAACGGCCAGCAATATACCGCCATACCACATCACCTTGTATTCCAATTGTCGCCTGAATTCCCCCCAACCTTGATCTAGAATGGCCCGATTCAGGCCCGACTTCTGCTTGACCTTCTTGCTATGCTGTTCGCAGTTCCCTTTGGAAGACTTGGACATATTTTTAACCTGCAAATCCTCTACACATACGAGCGCGTGGTTTTGACTGATCGTTGTGGTGGTCTTGTGCAGGAAATCTTTCCGGGCATTGGCGATGGTATTGTGAATCTGCTGAACTTTCAACTTCGCCTTTTTCCAGTTGCTACTGAATTTTGTCCTCTTTAGTTTTACGTTACATTTTGCCTTGTGGCTCATGCGTCGCTGATAACGTGCAAGGCGCTGCTGGTGCTCCTTGAAACTGTTGAGCGGTGCGACGAAGCTGACATCACTCATGGTGGCGAATCGTACAATCCCGACATCGATCCCGATGGCGCTTGTCGCAGCGGGTAATGGTTGTTCAACTTCTCGCTGCGTCTGGATCGAAACGAACCATTTTCCACTAGAATAGCTGACAGTGACATTTCTCACTTCACCCAACACATCACGACTATTGCGGTAACGAATCCACCCGAGCTTAGGCAGGAATATACGGCTGTTGGGCTGATCTAATTTGCATCCTTGAGGATAACGGAAGCTGTCCCCCATCCCTTTTTTATTAAAGCGCGGGAAGTCAGCACGTTTGGCGAAGAAATTGCTATAGGCTCTCTCCAAATCCTTCAAAGTTTGCTGCAATGCCTGAGATGGCGTTTCTGCTAGCCAAGTCGACTCTGCTTTCCATCCTAAAAGACTCTTACACAGGCCTGCATATCCCAGTTTTTTTGCACCCTGTTCGTATAATGATTTTTGCATCGCCAGCGCCTTGTTATAGACGAACCTGCACGATCCTGCAAAACGGCGCATATCACGCTGCTGTTCGCTGCCTGGCATCAGTTCATATTTGAAGGCTTGGAGTCTCTGCATACTGTGATTATATACAGTTAATTCCCTTCTGCAACTACCGCCTTTGGAGGGCTTCGCCTTCCTAGCTATCCATCCCCGCCCTGAAGAGGCGGGGCTTTTCGCTCAATTCCGGTAAAATACTGACTTTGCTGGCTATCATGCCTGTTCTTCAACTTTCAATCATTAAAGACCATGACCACCTACCGCATCGCTCCGAGTATTCTTTCTGCCGACTTCGCCAGACTTGGTGAGGAAGTCCGTAACGTTGTTGCGGCGGGCGCAGACATTATTCACTTTGACGTCATGGACAATCACTATGTGCCGAATTTGACGATAGGCCCATTGGTATGTGAAGCAATTCGCCCGCATGTGCAAGTTCCTATTGATGTCCATCTGATGGTGAAACCTGTCGATCGTATTATTCCCGACTTCGCCAAAGCCGGTGCCAACATCATCACTTTTCACCCAGAAGGATCAGAACACATCGATCGCAGCTTGCAGTTAATTCGCGATCATGGTTGCAAAGCTGGCTTGGTATTGAATCCCGCGACCCCCCTGCATGTACTCGAACACGTGATGGATAAACTCGACATTATTCTTTTGATGTCTGTCAATCCAGGTTTCGGTGGACAGTCCTTCATCCCACACACTCTGAAGAAAATTGCAGCCGTGCGCAAGATGATTAACGAATCAGGTCGCGATATTTTGCTCGAAGTAGACGGTGGCGTAAAAATCGACAATATTCGCGAAATCGCTGCTGCAGGTGCGGATACTTTCGTTGCAGGCTCTGCCATTTTCGGCAAGCCCGACTATAAAGCGGTGATTGACGCAATGCGCCTGGAATTAGCCCAAGTCGCTTAAGTCTCAAAGCTTTCGACCATAAAGCAAGCTCTGTGTAGGGCGAATTCCCAACATTCGCCCTACCCTAAGTATGTAGATTCAGGCCTTTGATTTCATCACTCTCAGTCAGACTTCATGAGTAATTTCGCAGATATTCGCGCCCTCATCATCGACCTCGACGGCACCATGCTGGACACAGGGCCTGATTTCTTGATCGCTATCAATCGCATGCGAGCGGAGTTGTCCCTTCCTGGGTTAGACATTAAGACCATCACCCATTTTGTGGGGAAAGGCTCAGCCAACTTGGTTCAACGTGTGCTATCGGTGGATTTCGAGCCCGCCAAAGTTGAACAACACTTTGAAGCTGCCATGGCAAGCTACGAAAAGCATTATCTGGCAATCAATGGCGACTACAGCACTCTTTATCCTGAAGTAATGGAAGGCTTGCATGCATTCAAAGCGCAAGGACTCAAGCTCGCTTGCGTCACCAACAAGCCAATGAACTTCACCACGCCACTTCTTGCAAAAAAGGGCCTAAGCGGCTTTTTTGACTTGGTCTACGGCGGCGATTCGTTTGCGCGCAAGAAACCCGACCCCATGCCCATGCTAGAGGCCTGCAAAGGACTTGGCCTAGAACCACACCAAGTATTGGCAATCGGAGACTCCTCCAATGATGCCGCCGCAGCCAGAGCCGCAGGCTGCCCTGTGGTGATCGTGCCCTACGGCTACAACCACGGAGAGGCTGTACAAACTATCGAAAGTGATGGTATAGTCGAGACATTGTTG
>CANHZI010000232.1 GCA_947464955.1 Oxalobacteraceae bacterium | reverse complement strand
CCCGTACTACCAAACCCACCTTCACCGCGTTCACTTTCGCCGAACTCTTCGACGATGTTAAAGTCCACTTGCAGCACTGGTACGATAGTCAGTATCGTAGGGCGGGTGAAACCCGCGCTGCTTAGGTGCTTAAGGGTCTGGCGGCGCGGGTTTCACCCGCCCTACAAATTTCCTAACAATCCGATTAATTCTTGCCCGTACTACCAAACCCACCTTCACCGCGTTCACTTTCGCCGAACTCTTCGACGATGTTAAAGTCCACTTGCAGCACTGGTACGATGATCAATTGGGCTAAACGCTCCATAGGGTTGAGTGTGAAGGCGTTTTGTCCACGATTCCATGTCGACACCATCAATTGACCTTGGTAGTCGGAATCGATCAAGCCCACTAAGTTACCGAGCACGATGCCGTTTTTGTGGCCCATGCCGCTACGTGGCAAGATCATGGCGGCGTAGCCTGGGTCGCCGATATGAATCGCCAAACCAGTTGGAATTAAGACGGTTTCGCCTGGTTGAATGGTGATCGCTTCGTCTATGCATGCACGCAGATCAAGACCCGCGCTGCCCGGTGTGCCGTAGGCAGGGAGTTGGTCTTTCATGCGTGGGTCTAGGATTTTTAGGTCTATGGTTTTCATGTTGTTTCAGTTCGTTTGAATTCTTTTCGCGATTTCGGAGACGAGTTGATTCGCCAATGTCTGCTTATCCGCCTTAGGCAAAGCCTGATGCCCGTTCGCATCAAACAACACCAACTCATTCTCGTCTTTACCAAAAGTGTGGTGACCGATATTGCCGACCAAGAGTGGGATGTTTTTCTTGATGCGTTTGGCGGCGCCGTATTCGAGCAGGTTTTCTGATTCTGCTGCGAAGCCTACGCAGTAGGGCGCTTTTGCTAACGCGGCGACGCTGGCGAGGATGTCTGGGTTTTGGGCGAATTGTAGTTGTGGCGTGTCGCTCTCATTGGCCTTCTTGATTTTTTGATCGCTGGCATTCGCTACGCGCCAATCGGCTACCGCTGCTACGGCGATGAAAATGTCTTGCGTGTTGACTTGCGCCATTACTGCATCATGCATTTGTTGGGCGGTTTGTACTTGTTGACGTTGTACGCCGTAAGGGGTTTCTAAGGCGGTTGGGCCAGAGACTAGTGTGACGTGTGCGCCAGCCTCCCATGCTGCTTGCGCGATGGCATAGCCCATTTTGCCGGACGATAAATTGGTGATGCCACGTACGGGGTCGATAGGTTCAAAGGTTGGGCCAGCGGTGATTAAGACGCGTTTGCCTGCCAATGTTTTCTTTTGAAATGCCGCTTCGAGTTCTGCCAAGATTTGCGCTGGTTCTAACATGCGACCCATGCCGACTTCGCCACAGGCTTGTTCGCCAGCAGCGGGGCCGAAGACTTGGATACCATCTTGTTTCACTTGTGCCACATTGCGTTGCGTCGCTGGGTTGCTCCACATCTCTACGTTCATCGCTGGGGCAATAAATAAAGGTAAGTGAGCAGGGCGAGCGATACAGAGTGTCGACAACAAATCGTCGCAAGCGCCATGCGCTAATTTGAAGATGAAATTGGTACTGCAAGGCGCGATCAAAATCGCATCAGCATCGCGCGTGAGATCGATGTGTGGCATGTTGTTGGCGATGCGCGCATCCCACTGGTCGGTATAGACCGTATCTCCCGACAAAGCTTGCATTGTCACTGGTGTAATAAATTGCGTGGCGCTCTGTGTCATGACGACTTGCACTGTTGCGCCGAGCTTGCCGAGAGAACGGCAGAGGTCGGCGACCTTGTAGCAGGCCACGCCACCAGTTAAGCCAAGAACGATTTTTTTACCAGCGAGTCGGGAAGCCATGATTGTTTCCTTATTTTTTTACGCGTCGTAATTCATCGAGAATAAACAAAGCCGCGCCTAAACAAATCGCGCTGTCGGCGAGGTTGAAGGCAGCAAAGTGGTACATATTTTTGTAATGGAAATCGAGGAAATCGATCACGTGGCCGTACGCCACACGGTCAATGACGTTACCAATGGCGCCGCCCATGATTAAAGATAGCGACCAGCAGAACAGTTTTTCCGTGGCGTTCTTTCTCAGCAAATAGGTGATAACGATAGAGGCAATGACACCAATTGCCGTGAACAGATAACGCTGCCAGCCGCCTTCTGTCGCCAAAAAACTAAAAGCTGCGCCTTTATTGTAAGCCAGCGTTAAGTTGAAGAAAGATGTAACAGGATACGTCTCTGCGAATTGAAATGAGCGCTCGATCGTAATCTTGGTGACTTGGTCGAGCAGGATCACAATCGCAGCGATGCCAAGCCAAATTGCCCAATTGCCGCCAGAAGATTTTGGTTTGCTTGAGAAGGTATTCGTTTTTTTAGTCGCCATGTTTGTTTTTTTGAGTAATTGCGCTGGAAGGATTTCGTTGGGTATTTTTATACGCTGCGTATCATACGTGACTTGCTTTAGTATTGTCGGTCGGTATTAAGAAGGCGAGAATCAATAAAATGCTCTCAAGTAGCAGAGCCCAGAAATAGCCACCGATAGGATGTTGTTCTCCTGCAGCACGGATTTGCGTTGGACTTTCAGCCAGATAAATGATCTCAAGATCGTAAGTGTTTTTGATGCGCATTTCGAGCTCAGGTGACGCGAGAAGAGTGCCAACAACGTCTCGTCCGTCAGCGGTCTTGAATTTTAAGTTGAAATACGATCCAGCTCTCGTAATATTGTTGATCGTATCGACCAAGGCAATTTTTCCTTGCTTCTTGAAATCATGATTCTCTGAAATCTGTCCGACCAGAGATGAAATTGAGGATATGACCGCAATCAATCCACCAAAAATGAGAATGTACTTAAAACGTCGAAGGTAATAATTGAACATATTAGGAATTTTTGGTCTATACAAACTTTACTTCGTTCTTGCGTAGGGCGGTTTTAACTCGGGCTGATTCGGATTCAGTACTTGCCGAACAGCGCGGGTTTCACCCGACCTACATTTACTGAAACTCTCTCAACCTAAGCCTCTCCCGCTTGCGGGAGAGGGGATTTTTTGTCACTCCTGCGCAGGCAGGAGTCCAGTGGCGTTCTCGGGACATCAAAAGACACTGGATTCCTGCCTTCGCAGGAATGACAAGGCATTTTTTGTAGGGCGGGTGCAACCCGCGCGGTCTCGGATTTTAATTCTTCCTGAGCAGCGCGGGTTTCACCCGCCCTACATTTTTACTATGCAAACTTACGTTTTTCACCTGCACCAAACAAATTGCTATTGCAGCGGCCGCACAATGTTGGGTGTTCAGCATTGACGCCGACATCCGCGCGGTAGTGCCAGCAGCGTTCGCATTTTTGGTATTTCGATGCGTTGACGACGACCGTTTCTTCGGCTTCGCTCACGACTTGTTCTACACCAGCTGCTGAAGTGATCAAGGCAAATTTCAAATCATCTTCGAGGCTGCTCAAGACATTGAACTTATCGCCACTCGCTTTGATCACCACCTCGGCTTGCAAGGAAGAACCAATCGCGCCAGAAACACGTACTTCTTCTAATTGTTTGGTCACGTCAGCACGCACTGCACGCAAGCTTGCATATTTCGCTTCCAAGGCTTCGCTGTTGGCGATGACTGGCAACTCGTAGTAAGTTTGTGTGAAGATGGTTTCGTCGCTGCCGGCGAAGGCTTCTGCACTCGCGAAACTTTGCCATGCTTCTTCTGCGGTGAACGACAAAGTTGGTGCCATCAAACGTAACAAGCTTTGCGTGATGTGCCAGATGGCGGTTTGTGCAGAGCGACGGGCAAATGATGTGGTGCCGCTGGTGTACAAACGATCTTTCAAAATGTCGAGGTAAAAGCCGCCCAAATCTTCAGAGCAGAAAGATTGTAATTTACTGATCACAGGGTGGAATTCAAAAGCGTCGTAATGCGCCAAGATTTCTTTCTGCAATGCCGCTGTGTGCGCAATCGCGTATTGATCGATCTCGAGTAAATCACTGGTTGCTACTGCGTCTTTGCTGAAATCGAAGTCGGACGTGTTCGCCAACAAGAAGCGCAGCGTGTTGCGGATGCGGCGATAGGCTTCTGTCACGCGTTTCAAGATTTCATCAGAGATCGAGAGTTCGCCAGAGTAGTCTGTTGATGCCACCCATAAACGCAAAATGTCAGCACCCAAAGTATCGAATACTTTTTGTGGTGCGATGACATTGCCTTTGGACTTCGACATTTTCTTACCTTCGCCGTCGACCACGAAACCGTGTGTTAACAGAGCTTTATAAGGTGCATGGCCGTCAAGCATAGAAGCTGTCAACAATGAAGAGTGGAACCAGCCGCGATGTTGATCGGAACCTTCGAGGTAGAGATCGGCAGGGTAGGCGGATTGTTCTTTGTGTGAGCCGCGCAAGACGGTGAAATGCGTGGCGCCGGAGTCGAACCACACGTCTAAGGTGTCGCGATTTTTTTCATATTGCGCTGCTTCATCGCCGATCAATTCTTCGACGGTGATATTTTGCCAGGCTTCGATACCTTCTTTTTCGACGCGTTTTGCAATGACCTCTAACAACTCTGGTGTGCGTGGGTGGATTTGGCCAGTTTCTTTATGTAAGAGGAAGGCCATAGGCACGCCCCATTGACGTTGACGTGATAATGTCCAGTCAGGACGATTGGCGATCATGCCATGCAAACGTGCTTTACCCCATGATGGGTAGAACGCGGTTTGCTCGATCGCTGCCAAGGCAGTTTCGCGCAAACTCGCGCCGCCTGCTTTAGGCGTGTTGTCCATACTTGCAAACCATTGAGACGTCGCTCGATAAATGATCGGCGTTTTATGACGCCAGCAGTGCATG
>CANHZI010000231.1 GCA_947464955.1 Oxalobacteraceae bacterium | reverse complement strand
TGTGGTGTCACCACTTTTTGGTGAGCGCGCAAAATGCCGCCTTTTTCACGCAGGATCAAGCCAAGAAATTGCTGTGTTTGGCCTTGCTCTTGCAAAGCTTTCTTACCGACGAAATCACGTTCAGCAACCAAGTCGATCGTCCATGCCAAACCAGCATTCAATGGATTGACTGTTTCGTCCATATCTTGACCGTACAAGTTCATGCCCGCTTCCAAACGCAAAGTATCGCGTGCGCCCAAGCCTGCTGGTTTTACGCCTGCAGCTGCCAAGGCATTCCACAAGTCGGTGATACGTTCTGCAGAGACAGCGATTTCGAAGCCATCTTCACCGGTGTAGCCAGTGCGTGCGACCATCACTTCGCCGAAGGAAGTGTTTTCAACGATCACTGCGTTAAATGGTTTGATGTCAGCACTCGCCGCTTTAGTCTCTGGCAAAACTTCCCATGCCTTTGCACGCGCATTGGGGCCTTGAACCGCAATCAAGCCGTAAGAATTTGCACCGTCACGACGTTGTGTGATGGTGATGCCAGCGTTCGTTGCTGTGTTGTGGGCGTTCATCCAGGCTACGTCTTTTTCCGCTGTCCCGGCATTCACCACCAGACGGAACCAAGTTTCGTTCATGAAGTAGATGATCAAATCGTCGATCACTGTTCCTTCAGGTTTTAGCATCGCTGAGTACAAGGCTTTGCCTGGCACTTGCAATTTGTCGACATTATTAGCAACCAGACCGCGCAAGAAGCTACGTACGTTCTCGCCTTTGAGGTCGACTACGCACATATGGGAAACGTCAAACATACCGACGTCAGTGCGCACAGCATGATGTTCTTCGATTTGGGAGCCGTAGTTCACGGGCATGTCCCAACCGCCGAAATCAACCATCTTCGCGCCGGCTGCACGGTGTGCTGCGTTCAAGGGAGTTACTTTAAGAGTTGCTTGCGTCATGTGAGTGCCTCAGTACCAAGTTTGGACAGAAAAAGGGACGAAAAAAAACATACGATTTTTTGACTTCTTCGTATGTAATTGGTTATCTCTAGAATTCGATTTTGGGGATGCAATGCTAGGCGCAAAACGCAGCAATACTTTGGTATTGCGAGGCTTTGCAACAACGCAGTGCGCCCCATAATCGGATTATAGAGGTGACCATACAATCGTTACCCCTCTGTCCTGGTACCTGAGAGATTACGAGAATCATGTTTTAGCGATTCTCGTCGCACCTTCGGTGGGTAGTTCAGCGCGATTTATCTTTGCACTGCTACCGCTCTCCAGAGTAGGGGAGTTTTCACACCACCCCGCTGATCGGTCCTTTTGCCTGAGAGTTTGTTGGGTATTAGCCCCTTCGGCGGCTGTCTGCAAAATCAGTATTTTGCGCAGCTCTCTCCCGATCAAGTGGCAGAATTATACCGCGAAACACTGTAAATGCCGCTATTCGAACAACTATTTCGCTCAAATTTTCACACTTGCACAGTCACAATACTTATTCTATTTACTATCAAATCAAGCACAAAAGCTTACCTATTTCACACCGGAAATGGAGCTTGCTGAGGGCAGTTCAAAGCTAAATTCACTGCCACCACCAGCTCTGGCTTGGTAAGCCACATCCCCACCCAATTTATTGACAATACGCTTTACCAAAGACAATCCCACGCCATGCCCTTCTTTGCTGTGGTTACCCAAGCGCTCAAACGCTTCGAACAAGTCAGGTACATCCTCGGAATTCACCCCTGGCCCGCGATCAGCCACAATATATCGCACCATGCCGTTCGATTTCATTTCGAAAAGAATATCAATATGTGGCGGCTCACCTCCGTACTTCAGAGCGTTACTCACATAATTCATAAGCACTTGTTCGACCCAAGCATTAATGCCCATCACCGGCACCCAGTGATCTGTGTAATGAATACGAGCACCAGACTCATGAATTTGTGCTTCGAGTCGCTGCAACACCTCTTTTACAATGCCGCCCATCTCAAGCCTCTGCAATTTAAGATCAGACTCTTTCCGCACGCTCCCCATGAGAAGCAGTGCTTCGATGATCTCTTGCATCTTCACCGCATTTCGATCTGCCATTGCTAACATAATTTGTAACTGGCTTTGTGGCAATTCATGCAAACGCGCGCGTGCTAGTCGAAGTGAACCAAGTATGGTGGTTAAAGGATTTTTGAGATCATGTGCAACACTATGTGCATAGGCGTCGAGCTCAGTGTTTTGCTCTGCCAATTGATGATTGCGTTGACGTAACTCGTCCTCGATTAATTTTCGCGAGGCGATTTCTTTCTGCGCAATTTCATGAAGTTGAGCATGATCAATTACCATCGCTGCCAAGCGAGAAAAACGCATACCGCGTTCTATATCAAGCGGAGAAAACACATGACCTTCACGAACTCTGCCTAAACCTAGCACCCCAAGACAACGGTCCCCTGCCATAATGGGAAAATCACCTACCGCATATAGTTCAACGTCGCCGTACACGACACGGCGACCAGCCCATTTGGAATAGTCATCGATGATGGCGGGCATTCCTGTGTCATGGGCACGCCAGCTCACCAGAGCATGACCACGACGGACACGATCTCCCTGTAAATGACTGAGATTTTTTGTGAATGCGCGCACCACGAGCTCGTCTTTGTCGACCAACATAATTTCAGTCAGCGGTGCATCCAAAATCGTCGCTGCTTGCTCGACAATAGTTTGCAACAAACTATCTAAGTCGTGCCGCTCCAACATATCGAGGCTAGTTTGATAAAGTAAGGCGAAAAAGCTTTGTTCAATGTCGATGTTATTCTGAGGACCAATCTGCTCGATGGCCTGACTATCGCGGTCGGATTGCGCATGCGCAAATGGTATCGGTGACTGTAATGGCTTCCACAAAGAAAACCGTGTATGGCCTTTGGGAAAGTGGTCGAGCTGTCCGTAGGCGCGATAGCCCTGGCGATAATAGAAGCGCGGAGATTGAAAGCTAAAGGTTTCTAAGGCAGAGAATAAACATCCACGCTCAATTGCTGTCTGCTCTGCTTTGGCCAAAAGCTGCACACCATATCCGAGACCACGGCATTCATCGCTAATCCACAGTGTATGGATCACCAACCATTGCCAAATGGTATCTGCCAGAAGGCCACCAACAACTTCTCCTTCTTTGTTTCTAAGCACAAACTGCAAGGCTTGCAGATCGCGTGTGCCGACCGCTTGTCGATTATATAGATGCAAACCAGAACGTAGCTGCGCGATATCAGCATCACTGGGATTGGCATCTAACTCAATTTCTTCGAGAGGCTTCATGCAAGGAGGTAAGGAGCGATCAGACACACTTGCACTTTAGCGCATTTCCTCACAAGGCCAGAATTTCTCACGACAAAAAATAAGAAAGTGTCGCTTCTCTATCGCATTCATCTGAACGCTTTTAGCAAAAAAGCCAAGTTCAATAAAACTACACTTGCAAATCGATGTGCGAGAATGTCCTTGATTCAGTTTGGAGCGCTACTCTTGCACGCGTTCAGGCTTACGACTTTCGGCAGCTTTTTCTATTCCACTCGTGATACCGCCCACAGCCAAAATTGGTTGTCGCGGTGGCTCCCCCCACATACCCTTACCCCTCGCATAATAGGCATGCAGATAGCCCCAGAATACCAAGCCATCTGCACTACGTGGGTCGAGCAAGTAGAAACCAAGACGCCCTAAGGGCTGATTTAAAGGCACATATAAGGCGCGGTCTAAAGTGTCTTTGGTCCAAGCATAGCCCGCACGTTTTTCTGGAAGTTGATCTTTCCAAGCACCTTTAATTTGCACTGTGAAAATTCCTTGAAACGTGTCTTTTGCGACTTGTCGATCACTCTCGTGGAAATACATTAAGCTTTGGTCTTTCGGTCTCGCCGTACCGGCATACACTTTCAGACCATGCGCCTCGAGTATCGGACGCAATTTTTCAGCATAGGCGGGATCAATCAAATAGCCTTGGGGTATGGCGATTTCATCGACCGCTTTAAATGCAACATAGGCCGGCAATTCCATTTTGGTTCTTGATTTTTCGCCGATGATCTGGCCATTCGCATCTTTAATGGGGTCAACCACATCGAATACATAGTTTTCAGCGAGCGTCATTTCAGTACGCAAAGGCAAGCGCGCTATTTGCGTTTTCCATTGAGCAGCCCAACGTTCACGCGCCGCGACTTGCTCTTGTTTGACAGCGTCTTTATGCGCCGCCAGCCAGCGGAGTAGTTCCACCACATATAAACGATTATCTTCTACCCGTTGCGGATAAGTGCGATAAACATAGGTTTCGACTAGAACACCTAAGGCGTACTGCAACGTTGGATAATTGCTGACCAGATTAGGTGTGGAGAAAGCTGATTCCCAACCATCAATTTGTTTCTCTTTGTTGTAGCGAAAATTCCCGTAATCATAAGTAGGCATACCACGCGCTGCCATCGTCGAGCGCACATCGGTCAACATCGTGCGATTCAAGCTTTGCAGACTGGCGTCTCCGCCTGTTGCCCACGCTGGCTCATAGGTGATATGGAAGCCATGATAACTACCGTTGGTGGTATGCAGATCAAACACGGCAGCAGGTTGAAAATCTTGGTACATCGCCAGCATCCAACGCGTATTCGCTGAAGCAGCTTTCATCATATCGCGATTCAAATCAATCCCAAATGCATTCTCACGGGGCCCAACACCACCTTCCGGGTTGGGTTGATGACGGCGATTGGCGGGGTCTTGTGCATCAGCGCCATCCGCGTTATAGGTCGGCAAAGTCACAATCTCAATCGCTTGGCGAATCTCAGGATACTTCCCTTGCAATAGCTCACGCATAATCAATTGCATCGCATCTTTACCTTCAACCTCTCCGGCATGGATACCCGCGTTGATATACACACGAAGCGGATCTTTACCCGTCGCTGCTAAGCGCCATGCGTTCAGCGGTTGCCCGGTCTC
>CANHZI010000230.1 GCA_947464955.1 Oxalobacteraceae bacterium | reverse complement strand
GGAATGTAAGGAAGGAAAACTGCGTTAGATAGTTTTGTCTCGTGACCTGCAGGCATATTGACCTCGGTGGTATATCGTTATTATGGTAATGCTGAATTTGTAATTCCTAATTTGTGCTGTGGTTTCTCCTTTTGAGAGCAAACCACAGGTCTGTGCATTATCGCGGGTTTTGCCGCTTAAGTGCAAATATTGCATTGCTATTGCATGGTTTTGGCGTCTTGTTGGTTTTGTATTTTCACCACCTCGAGCAAAAGAGCTAGGCGTGCGGTGTGGGTAACTGCTTGATGTTACGGATGACTTTGTTGCGTAGCGCCAGGAGACCGAGCAGAAGCACGAAAACTGAGGAGAATGCGAGCGCGTGACGCAAGCCAAAATGTTCACCAAGCCAGCCACCCAGCAGGGCGCCAGGGCCAGCTGGGATGAGGATCAACCAGCGCATTGTGCTGGTCATGCGTCCCAGCAAGGGTTCTGGCGTCACGCTTTGGCGCAAAGCTAGAAAATTAATGAAGATAAAAACACCTCCCATCGCGAGGCAAATGAGCATTAATGCGAAGGCGGCTACACCCCAAGCAGAAGCAGGAGCTAAGGCAAGTACACCCCAACCGAAACCGCAGACGAAAATGCCAAGTATCATGCATAAGCCCGGGCCGAGTTTTTGGCTTACTTTGTTGCCGATGGCAGAGGCGACGATGGTGCCGATTCCCATGCAAACATAACTCAGGCCAACGGCATGCTCCGAAAGACCCAGAGTTCTTGTCGCGAACAGAATTTGGACAACGAGGGCAGCATTGTAGGCAACTTGCCAGCCACCCACGATAAGCGCTAGGTTGACCAGAATTTGATTGTTGGCGACGAAATTGAGCCCCACTTTGAGATCGCGCCAAAAATCCGCCGTGTTGTCTGTGGCGCGTATTTCATTGATTTGTATCTTTCGTAAAATCGTTGCTGATGTGAGTAGCAAAAAAGCGTCGGCGAATAGGGCTAGCGGCGCACCGAGTAACTTAATCAAAGCGCCAGCGGTTGCCGGACCAGCAACCTCGGCGCCAGAGCTGGCTAAGGCGTTCTTTGCATGTGCTTC
Organism: Oxalobacteraceae bacterium; assembly: GCA_947464955.1. Lineage (GTDB taxonomy): Bacteria > Pseudomonadota > Gammaproteobacteria > Burkholderiales > Burkholderiaceae_D > Undibacterium. The sequence continues at coordinate 3,868 of CANHZI010000230.1, read as the reverse complement.
TATCAGCCTTTCACGCGGCACAATCTGTGTGAGCACGATTTGTGCTGCGGTTCCCGCCGTGGTGTTGACAGCACCGATCATAAACCCGACCAAGTACAGCCACATCATATTCAATAAATTGCACCACCACGCAATAGGCACACTCGCCACCGCAATCGAAATCGCAATTTCGCCCCAAATGTAGACGGGGAGCTTACGTACACGGTCTAACCATACGCCCGCCGGTAAAGACAATAAAACGTAGGGCACCAATTCGAAAAACGCCAGCATGCCCATTTGTGTTGGCGAGGCGTGCAACAACACTGCGGCGGTAAGGGGCAGGGCGAGTAAGGTGATCTGCGCGCCAAATGAGCTGATTAAAATCGATATCCACAAACGGCGATAGACAGGATCTCGTAACAAATCGTTGGCGTCTAGGCTGGTTTTCTTGACGATGTCTTGACGGATTGATTTGAGCGACAACTTTGGCATGAAGGTGTTGGCAATGAAAACGTATTCAGCGATTTTGTATTGTACTTCATCTGCGGTATTCACCTCTTTGTTGCGCTCTTTCGAACCTGCGCACAAAACGGCAGCAGGTTTGAATTCTCCGCATTACAATAGCAGTCCAATCCCTGAAGAAAGTACTAGTTTTATGTTTGCACGTCCTATAGTCATGATCGATTTTGAAACCTCTGGCATGAGCCCAGGCCAAGGAGGGCGTGTGACGGAAGTAGCTGCAATTCGTATCGTTGGCGATCAAATCGTCGATCGTTATGTTTCCTTGATTAATTGCGGTGTGGAGATTCCCTCTTTCATTACGCAGTTGACAGGGATTAGTCAGCAAATGGTCGATATGGCGCCAATCGTGGATGAAGTAATTCCACAATTGTTGGACTTTATCGGAGAGGACTATCTGGCAGCGCATAACGCGAGTTTTGATGAAAAGTTTCTCCTAGCGGAGGCGCAACAGCTAGGACTGATGCCGCGCCATCAAGGCGTAATCTGTTCGGTCAAACTTGCGAGGCGGTTGGCTCCAGGCATAGAGAGCTATTCGCTCGGCCCTTTGGCGATGCGACTCGGGATTCGCTTTAAGGGAAAGGCGCACAGAGCCGAAGCCGACGCCGAAGTCGCAGCACAACTCTTGCTTAGACTGGGGCATGATTTAGGAAAGAAATACGAGCTAGATGAGATCGATCCGGAACTCTTTGTGCAAGTTAACCGTCTGAATGCTGCTAAGGTACCAAGCTACTTGGCAGCGGTGACCCAATCTCGCGTAAGCTTGGGCAACCAGGTCGTTGTGAATGCACAATCGGACGCAAACAGGAATTTGATCATGGCACGAAACAAACAAGAGGATACATATTCAAACAAACCGGTTCGCTTTCGCCATTACAAAGGTGGAATTTACGAACTAGTCTGTGAGGCGACACAGGAGTCTGATCTCAGTCCTGTGATCGTCTATCGATCGCATGATGGCAGCTATTGGACGCGACCTAAATCGGTGTTCTTTGAAGTCATTACAGTCAATGGTGAACAAGTGCAGCGTTTTGTGGAGATTAAGGATTAATGGATAGCGTTGATCTCGAAGTATTGAAGACCTGTGCGGCTTGGTTGGATGCAGATAAGCCATGTGAGTTGGTCACGGTAGTAAAAACTTGGGGTTCCAGTCCGCGTCCCGAAGGTTCAATGTTGGCCATTGGAGAGTTTGGAAAAGTCGTTGGCTCGGTATCAGGTGGTTGCATCGAAGATGATCTCATCTCTCGGTTGCAGCAACAGGGGTTTAAACGTCTCGTACCTGAAGTGGTTGAATATGGAGTAAGTGCTGATGAAGCGCATCGTTTTGGCTTGCCATGTGGTGGCACGATACAACTGGTGATTGAACCTTTACATGCGCGAAGTCAAATTGATCAGCTTTTATTAAGACTCGGTGCGCATGAATTGATAGCGCGCACACTTGACCTAAGAACGGGCGAGGTGAGTCTTGCTAAGGCTGAGAAAAATGAATCGCCGCGATTTGATAAGCAGATGCTGCGGACGATCCATGGCCCGCGATGGCGTTTGTTGATCATCGGTGCGGGGCAGATGTCGCGCTTTCTAGCAACGATTGCGCAAGGTATGGATTACCACGTGACTGTTTGCGATCCTCGTGAGGAGTACTACGCTTCATGGCAATTGGAGGGTGTTTGTATTGATCGAAATATGCCCGATGATGTCGTGCTTTCAATGCAGTTGGATGCGCGCAGTGCGGTCGTGGCCTTAACGCATGATCCTAAACTTGATGACATGGCCTTGCTTGAAGCATTGAAATCGCCGGCTTTCTATGTGGGGGCGATAGGCTCGCGAATTAATAATTCAAAACGTCGAGAACGACTACGTTTGTTCGATTTGAGTGAAGAGCAAATTGCGCGTCTGCATGGTCCTATTGGTTTGTATATTGGTAGTAAAACTCCGCCAGAAATTGCCATCTCGATTCTAGCCGAGATGACGGCGGTTCGAAATCAAGTGCCTTTGTCGAAAGAGCAGCAGATTGTCTACGGCAAATCGCAAAAACCGAGTGCTTAAGGGTAAATCGACGCTTATGCGTCTCTGCTCTGATCGTGCTGTTCTTAGGCAAGAAAAGAATAAATTTGAGGCAATTCAAAATGAAAACGCAAATTAGACTCCTCCAAGCGCGCGTTACTCACGCTGTCAAGATTCGGTTATTGTGTGTTAGCGCCAGTGTCTTGTGTGCACTTTCGATGCCGGTGCTTGCGACCGAGAGCGTATCTCAAGCCCCGACAGCGAAAACGTCAGCAACATTCAATTCGCACAAAACACTGGCCGAGATCGCGAAGTGGGAGGCGATCTCCAAGCGCGTGACGATAACGCGAGACAAATGGGGAATTCCACATGTCGACGCTGCAACTGATGCAGATGCGGTGTTTGGCTTATTGTATGCACAAGCAGAAGACGACTTCCCTCGAATTGAATTGAATTACGTGAATGCCTTAGGTCGTTTGGCAGAAATTGAGGGGGAAAAGGAAATCTGGCGAGATTTACGTATGAAGATGTATATTGACCCCACGGATTTGAAGGCGAAGTATGCGAAAAGTCCGTTGTGGCTCAAGCGTCTGATGCAAGGTTTTGCGGATGGCTTGAATTTTTATTTGCATACGCACCCTCATGTGAAGCCGAGACTGATTCAGCGATTTGAGCCTTGGATGGCATTGGCATTTAGCGAAGGCAGCATAGGTGGCGATATCGAGTCGATTAATTTGAAGGAGCTCAAAGCTTTTTATCAAACAACCCCTGTGATTGACGGTGGGAGTGCGAGTGTCTTAGTAGAACCTACCGTGTCAACTGGAGTCTTGCAAGAACCACGTGGTTCGAATGGTTTTGCAATCGCGCCCGCGCGCACTATGGACGGGCATGCGATGTTGCTGATTAATCCGCATACTTCATTCTATTTCCGACCTGAGGTTCATGTCCGTAGCGCACAAGGATTGAATGCTTATGGAGCCGTCACTTGGGGCCAGTTTTTCATTTACCAAGGCTTTAATGAATATAACGGCTGGATGCATACATCCGATGGCGCAGATGTCATTGATGAGTATCTTCTATCGGTTCATCAGCAAGGCGATCAGTTCTACTACGAATATGAAGGTAAGAAGCTAGCATTTAAAGTTGTCGAAATGGTCGTGCCTTATAAGACCGACTCTGGAATAGAAAAACGTACTATACGAAGCTATTTTAGCCACCATGGTCCGGTGATTCGTCGTCAAGGAAAACAATGGGTTGCGGTAAAAATGATGCAAGAGCCAGTGAAGGCTTTGATGCAGTCGTATTTGCGAACCAAGACGCGTAACATCGACGAATTTGCGAAAATGATGCAGTTAAAAGCCAATTC
>CANHZI010000229.1 GCA_947464955.1 Oxalobacteraceae bacterium | reverse complement strand
CCATTTTCGGCCAGCAATTGCGCGCGCCATACGCCGTCCACCGCTTTTTCGTCGATATCGCGTTGTATCGTCAATTCGAATTCGCGACCTAAACTTAAATAAGGATTGAACTGCAGTTGCAAGCTCGCTCTATTCTTTGGCTTTTCCCACTGCAATCGGCGGGCAGGTAGGTCTTGCCATTGGCTATCGCGAAAGCCGTCGCCTTGCAATTCAATTTGTGAGCTGCGTTCTATTTTCTTTATCCAATGTGCAGACAAGGAGGACAATCGATCGCTGTCTATGACCACTGGAGCAGCTGAGCGCTGAGACAACTGTTGCAGTTGCTGCACTAACCAAGGCGACCACGACTCTTGCCACAATACTGCAAGTAAGCAGAGCACTGAAGCCAACAGCACTAATTTTTCACGAAGGCGCGCATAGCGGCGGATTGACCAAAAGGCGATACCCACCAAAAGCGAACTCAATCCAATTTGAAGCCAGATCATCGGCGTACTCCTGATGCAGCATCTTGTTGCAGACCCGCGTCCTTCCAAGCTTGTTGCAAGCGACTCTTGGTCGTCAACTTTCCTGAGGAATCACCTGCCTCACGTGCTTGCAGCAATATATTCCCTTCACCCAAGGATAAACGCAGCCAAGCACGCAATGATGGGCGGCACGAATCACATCCATCAATCACATCTTGCACCGCAGCTTGCGCGGCTAATCTTTGTTCCTCATCTTTCAGATTCTGAGCAAACCAAGTGCGTGCAGTCTTACTCCATAAAGCTGGCAGTGCATTTGACTGCGACATATCACGGATTAAATCGCGAATCTCGGGTGGAATACGATCACCGGTTTTGATTTGCTGCGATTTCCAATTTTTGGCTTCCAGCACATCCCCCGTCAAACGCTTTTCTTCCTTAATTACTGGCGGCACGAACGCGGCCTTATGGAGGTAAATACGATCTGCTTGTTGCAGTTGCTTGATGCCTTCCAAGGCTTTATTCTCAGGTGATAAAGCGGTTGCTGGGGTCAATGCTCGCAGTGACTTTTCGGCATCCCACATTGCGGCTAATACTTTACGCAGAATTTTCTTGGTTGCTTCATCAAACAAAGTCGCATTCTCTTCTTGATCATGCGCATGACCGTAGGCTGCGGCCATATCCACAGGCTTATATTCATCCTTGCTTTGCTTCTCTCCATGGTGTTCCGCATGACCATCATGCTCACCATGCTCGCCCTCAGCTTCTTCTCCGAACAGAGTCGATTCCTCACCCAAGAATTTGCCATAGCGACGACGCAATGCTGCTTGATCATTGGCAATGGTTTCGCTACGACTTCGAATCAATGCTGGGCTCAATTTCGTGTTTGCCTTGATGTCTGCCACCAACTGCTCTGTATCGATAATAATTTGGCGTTGGCTACGCAAGGATTCAGGCTTAACTAAAATCGGCAATACCGAAGTTTGTTCTTCTTTTGCATCCGGCGCTGGCAAACGCACAGTGTAGGTTGGAGACGTGGTTATATGCGGTGTCGGCAGAGAATTGTCTGTCGCACGTACGAAGAAATAAAGCTCATCACCGGCTTCCATTCCAAGCTCGCCCAAAGTCCATTGCTTTTGCCATTGCCGTGAGCGCGCATCAGTTCCTTGCGGCAGAATTACTTCCTTATCACTAAACCTGACGTTTTCACCACTGCCGCGTGCCAGTGTGAGATGCAAACTCGCGTTCACGATTCTGTAGTCATCCGTCACCCGCACTGCCATCGCGAATTGTTTGTGTTCAGGACTAAGTACTTGTAGCATTTCAGACGGTTTCTGGATTTCGACTTGTGGTGCTTGGTCGAGTTTCACTTTCAAATTCCAGCGCTGCTGTTTAGCATCTCCACTCCAAGTCCAAAATACACTTTCAGTGGCATCCCAGCTTACGCATATTTGTTGTTGATCTTTGGATGGTGTTCCCTGCAAAAAAGAAAGATGCTGACCGTCGCTAAGGCGAATCTCTTGGCCTGCAAGGTCGGGCGCAATGCCCGTGTTTGACTGCAAACACCACGAAATCTGACTATGCTCAGGGACACTCAACTCTTTTGCTTCAGAGTCGAAGGCAGCGAGACCCGTGTATGCCGGTGGCGTTATTCGTAACATTAAATGAGCTAACGCAGCTGGTGTTGGAGACGAGGCACTTTCAACGACAGATGGCATGCCCGACATTATCTTCGATTGATACCCTAAGCACGCGGCGAGACATAAGTTAACGATCAACGCTGCGCGCCATAAGTAATGTAAGCTCAGTACGCTTCTAGCGATCTGTTGAATCCGTGTCGCATCCAATACTGTTTCCAAACGCGCAGCTAAACGGCTCTGCTGTAGGCGTGCGATTGGCGTTTCTGCATGCCACAAAAGCTCACTACTATCTTCGAGTTCAACACAGTAGGCATTCATCCAAGATGTAAAGTGCTGTTGAAGGTGACGATGCCAGCGCCAGCCATCGACGACGACTACGAGCATCAACGGTAGAAAAGCCGACCAGGTCTGTAAGACTACCCAAGGTGCAGCGAAAGCGAGCCAGAGTAAGGCGCGACGACGCAACATTGCCAGTAGCAGTGCAGAGTGGATGCGCTTAAGGGCGTCGGGCATGATTCACCATCCGTTCTGCACAGAAAAGGGCAATCAAGGCCCAAATCCAAACCATGTCTAGATTCGGCTTTTGTTCTCTCATGTGCTCTGCAATTTGCTCTGCTGTCGAGCCCGCCAACTGCGGTTTCGCGGGCAAACGTAAAGATTGAGCTGGGAAAGTCTGGCGTTGTGCCTGCACTGAACGCCAAAACTCAAACAGGCGTTTTGCTTGAAGCAAATCATGCAAAGGCCAATCATGTTTCTCAGATGTTAACCAGACCCTCCCTTGCTTGGTATCAAATGCAGTGATTCCAAGCGCTCTCACTGACTCGTTTGTGTCCAAGTCCTTACCACGTTCACTGAAAGTAGATTGATCTCTTATCCACCACAGTCGCGCGTTCAATTCTGCTGCCGGCGCGAGCGGACTTTCCCATATCACTAGTTCAATAGGAAGCTTAGAACTTTTCTCCAGTTGTTCTCGTAGTTCGAACTTAATTCGTCCATCCAAGCTTTGTTCAAACGCTTTAAACCAGGCTTGCCATTCAGCGTAACGCGAACTTTTGACTAAGACATTCACCGTTTCTGCATGTATCGTTCTTTGTTTTACTTTGTTGGGTTCCACACGTAATTCAATACTTTGCTGAAAATCAGGTTCGATAGCACTCATCCTAGTTGCCGCAGGATCAGCCAGCACCAGCCAACGGCTATTCGCTTGCCATTCATGTTGATGTAGGGCCAGCCAATGCAAAATATTGTCGCTGGCAATTTCACACTCGGTTTCGGGACAAAATTCCACGACTTTTGCTGCCGACCATGGCAAGGAACTTTGTTTATTGACCTCGTTCAGTTGTTGTTGCACCCAGCTCTTATCCGCCAATCGCGAAACAAAGATAGTATCGCTGCGACCGCGATAGAAAATTCCAGCAATCAGCGCCAATAGACACAACAGCATCAACAAGCGCAGTAACAGCAAAAGGACTTGACGCCAACGCCACACGCTTTGCAAACGTGGGTCCGATGCGGGTAGAAAACGCGCGGTCGCCAAGCTCTGAGCGCTGTCCTGTTGACGTCTTTGTCGATGCCACCAGAGTGGCAAGATCAACATCGGCAAGGCCAACCACCACCAAGTAAATAGGACGCTCATGCTGCCCCCGCTTTGCGAAGAAATGCACGTATGGTCTTTGCTGGATCATCTTCGATACAGGCTTGAAGGTAGGGAATATCAGCGCTACGGCAGCTGCTACGTACCTGTTCAAAATGTTGCTGAGTTGCCGCTAGATAAGCTGTCTTAGCATCACGGTCGAAGGACACCCATTGTTGTGGTGCCTCTGGATCGCAATAACTAATCTTGTCGCCAAAGTCGGCGTGGAGTTCTGCCTCGGTACGTAAGCACAATGCACGCACATCATGCTGCATACGGCGCAAACGCATTAAGGCTTCGTTGGTAGCAGACGGGGTATCTAAGAAATCACTGACCGCAAAAATTAAGCTCGGGGCACGTGCAAAATGTAAATGGGCGCGTAGGGTATCACTATCGGGTAAAACCCCGACAGCTTGGCAGCGATTCAACCTCGCCATTATTCGTTGAAACTGACGCGGGCCGCGCGAAGCTGGGGTGAAATCAATACGCCCGTCTTGCGCAATCAAAAGACCAAAGGCGTCGCCTTGCCGTTGCGCTACTGCAGCGAGGCAGGCGATCACCGCTCGTGCATAGGCCAATTTCGATACCGAAGGATATCGATGACTGGATTCATTCATCGAAGCGCTTGCATCGAGCCAAAACCACACAGCAACATGACTATCACGTTCGGCTTCACGCACATAATAACGGTCATTACGTGCCAGCAGTTTCCAGTCGACCCGCCGCCATTCATCACCGGGCGCGTAAGCCCGATACTCCGAAAATTCAACACCAGCGCCACGTTCGCGACCCGCGTGCAGACCATGACCTAAGCCCGCCAACACGTGGCGAACGACGAGGTCAAGATCTTTACTGTGAGCCAAAAGGGTGGCGATATCAAGCATAGTGAAATGATGCAATCAGCTGTGATTTGCGTAGAGAGTCGCCTTAAGCTACGTGTATCTGTTCACGAATCGCTAACAGAATATCCGCGATTGCCACACCATCCGCTTCTGCTTCGAAATTGCGTAATACACGATGTGCTAACACAGGCAATAACATGGCACCGATATCGTCGCGCGTGACCGCCAAGCGACCCTGCATAAAGGCTCGCGCCTTTGCTGCCAAAACCAAGGCTTGCCCAGCGCGCGGACCAGCGCCCCAACCCACCTGCTGGCGTACACGCTCCACCTGCGTTTCCTGTGGTCGCGTGGCGCGAATCAGGCGTGTCGCGTAACGCAAAAGATG
>CANHZI010000228.1 GCA_947464955.1 Oxalobacteraceae bacterium | reverse complement strand
TGTGTGTAGGTGATGGCGGAAACTTTAGGCAACAAAGGTGACGCGTTGATGACAGCTTGTTGTTTTTGGATCTAAAAATGGTGGGATCAAAAAAAAGAACTTTCTATACTCCAAGACCTGGAGCAAAAGAAAATGAAATTAACCAAAAGTATTTTTTCAGAATTTACAGGCTATTTTCATCGTTCATTTTGAAGAAAATATGTTGGAAGAAAGTTTAAGACACCTATTCCACGTAATTGCCTCTCGTCTAGCAAATCTAAAGGAACTGCAGATAATTAAGGCTGTCTATAAGCTTGAACTTCAATGCTTGTGAGAATAAGTGGCATCAGCCATACTTCGCCATCCAGAGAGTTTCAGTAATTCACTTGGAAAAGAATATTTGCCCAGACTAACGAAAGAAAGGCACAACGGAGATGGATTTTAGTAACCCAACCAGTATTACCTTCATTATTTATATCCTAGCGATGTTAGGAATTGGTTTCGCCGCTTGGCGTTTCACGAATAACTTATCCGATTACATTTTGGGTGGTCGTAGTTTAGGTGCCTTTGTTACTGCGATGAGTGCAGGCGCATCGGATATGAGTGGTTGGCTGTTGATGGGCTTACCAGGCGCTTTGTATTTCTCTGGCATCTCAGAAAGCTGGATCGCAATCGGTTTAACTTTGGGTGCTTGGTTCAATTGGCATTTAGTGGCCGGGCGTTTGCGTGTCTACACAGAATTAACCAACAATGCTTTGACTTTGCCAGATTACTTTACCCATCGCTTTGAAGACACGAGTCGTTTGTTGCGTGTGATTTCAGCATTAGTGATTTTGGTATTCTTTACGATCTATTGTGCTTCAGGAATGGTAGCGGGTGCTCGCTTATTCCAAGAAACCTTTGGCATGAGTTATGGCGTTTCCCTGTGGGCTGGTGCTGCAGCAACCATTATTTATGTTTTCATCGGCGGCTTTTTAGCAGTGAGTTGGACAGACACAGTACAAGCAACGTTAATGATTTTTGCTTTGTTGTTGGCACCGATTATGGTGGTAGTGCATGTCGGTGGTTTTAATGAAGCAATTCATGTGATTCAAAATATCAATCCTAAATATACCGATTTGTTCAGTGGTACCTCATTCATAGGCATCATCTCTTTATTGGCTTGGGGACTCGGTTATATGGGGCAGCCACATATTTTGGCGCGCTTTATGGCGGCGGAAAATTTTGGCACGATCAAGAAAGCTCGTCGGATCGGAATGACTTGGATGATTTTGTGTTTAGGTGGAGCGATGGCAGTTGGTTTCTTCGGCATCGCTTACTTCGCGGCGCATCCTGATCAAGCAGGCGCAGTAACTGCGAATAAAGAAACAGTGTTTATTTCTTTGTCGCAGATTTTGTTTAATCCTTGGATCGCCGGGATTTTGTTATCTGCAATTTTAGCTGCAGTGATGAGTACTTTGTCTTGCCAGTTATTGGTTTGCTCTTCTGCTTTGACTGAAGATTTTTATAAATCATTTTTCCGTCCAGGTGCATCTGAGAAGGAATTAGTTTGGTTTGGTCGTGTAATGGTTTTGGTTGTGGCAGTCATCGCAATCGCTATTGCTTCTAATCCTAAGAGTAGTGTATTGAATTTAGTGAGTAATGCTTGGGCTGGCTTTGGCGCGGCATTTGGACCAGTTGTCTTGTTATCGCTGACATGGCCGAAGATGAATCGTAATGGTGCATTAGCAGGAATGTTTGTTGGTGCCTTGACCGTATTAGTATGGGGCGAATTCAAATGGTTTGGTTTGTATGAGTTGGTGCCAGGTTTCTTCTTCGCTTGTGCTGCAATTATCATAGGTAGTTCGATCGGCGCACCGGCTTCAGAAAAGATGAAGGCTAGATTCGCGACAATGAAAGAAAAAATCGCCTAAACAGTAACCGTTGGGAGAAAAAAAAGGCGATGAAAACATCGCCTTTTTTTACGTCCGGTGCATAGGAAAAATTATTCTTTTTCCGCGACCTCTTTAAGATTTTTTAAACCTGCTTCAAAGTCAGGACCCACCATTTTGTCCATAAATGGTGCAAAGTATTTCATCATCCAATTGCCTTCGCTAGTGCCCGTCATCGACCAAGTCACTTGTGTTAAGCCATCTTTTGTTTCAAGCGTAAATGCACCGGTCGAAGGTTTTCCCATGCCCTCAAAATGTAACTCATACGTCACCGCTTGATTCGGAGCCACAGCGAAAAATTTCATACCTCCATTGCCTTGACTTGCACTTTTCCAATCCCACTTTGCACCAGCACCGCTTTCTTGACCACTGTAATTCATTTCCATATTCGGATCGCGTTGGTTCCAAACAGACCATTTTTTCCATTCTTTAGGCGCTGCGATTAAGGCATAAATTTTGTCTGGGCTGGCTTTAATGCTGACACTGCGTGATACACCATATTGATTAGGTAAGCTAAAAGCGACCGCGGTCAAAATAAGAAACAGGGCAAGTAATACGAGTAAGCTTCGTTTAAGTATTTTCATGATTTCTCCGTCGATATGTGGCTTTATAGGTTTTTTAGGATCTTGATTGTGGATGAGAACTTAGGTTGAGCGCAAGCGTTGGATAGCGGATTTCCATGCTTGTAGCCTTGAATTAGCCTGGTATGGTGAGATTGCTGGCATAAAACGACAATCCTCTTGCCATAGCTGACTACACTCCTCGCTATTGCTATACATTCCGATGCAGATACCAGCAAGATAGGCCGCTCCTAAGGCGGTGGTTTCGATAATTTTTGGTCTCACTACGGGGATCCCTAATAAATCGGCTTGTAGCTGCAGTAGCGCCTTATTGGCACTGGCACCACCGTCGACGCGCAGTTCTTTCATTTTTCCCTGCTGGTCATTTTGCATGGCAAACAGTAACTCTGCGCTTTGAAAGGCAATGGCTTCGATAGCCGCACGAGCGATATGAGCGCCTGTCGTGCCACGATGTAAGCCAAAGATAGCCCCTTTTGCCTGTGGATCCCAGTAGGGTGCACCAAGGCCTGCAAAAGCGGGCACAAAAATCACACCGTCGCTGTCTGGTACTTCAGCTGCCAAAGCCTCAATATCGCTCGAGTGTTGGATCAGGTGTAATTGGTCACGTAACCATTGCACTACGGCGCCGCCGATAAACACGCTACCTTCAAGTGCGAATTGTGTTTGTTGATTCACTTGCGCGGCCGAAGTACTGATCAGACCATGCTGTGATTGAGTGCAAGATTCTCCAGTATGTGCTAACAGAAAGCATCCTGTTCCATACGTATTTTTTGCCATGCCCGATGAAAAACAAGCCTGACCGAAAAGGGCCGCTTGTTGGTCGCCAACCATACTAGCGATAGGAATAGGAGAACCAAATAGTTTGCATACACCAAAGCGATGACTCGATGGGAATACCTCGGGTAATATCGCTTTTGGGATATCGAAAAGCGACAACAATTCTTGATCCCATTGATTGCTATGGATATTCCAAAGCATAGTCCGTGAAGCATTGGTCACATCGCTGACATGCAATTGTTTTTCACTGAGTTGATAAGCTAGCCAAGAATCAACGGTACCGAAAGCCAGCAAGCCTTGTTGTGCTTGTTGGCGCGCATGTGGAACATGGTCAAGAATCCATCGAAGTTTGCTCGCTGAAAAATAAGGATCAATCACCAAGCCTGTTTTTGCTTGAATGAGTTCGCTGTGACCGGCTTGTTTTAGCTCATCGCAGTAAGCGGCCGTACGTCTATCTTGCCAGACGATGGCGGGATAGATCGGCTCACCGGTTTTCCTATTCCAGACGATGCAAGTCTCGCGTTGATTGGTAATCCCGATGGCGGCAATTTGATTGGCTGAGACGCCCGACTGTTGAAGAACTTGTTGTAGGGTGTTAAGTTGACTCTGCCAGATTTCATGGGCCTGATGTTCCACCCATGCTGCTTGTGGAAAGTATTGGGGAAATTCTTGTTGGGCGCTGGCGACGATGTTACCAAGACGATCAAAGAGTATGCTTCGAGAGCTTGAGGTTCCCTGATCTAAAGCGAGTAAATAGGTCATGGCCTTTCCTATTTCTATGCGGAGAGAATAAACAGTCTAATCTAGTTCAAACCGAAAATGCAGAGGAATTGCAAGAAAATATACTAGGAAGTATTGGACGACCACAAAGCTTCTTTTGATGAATCGAGATAGGTGAGGTACAAACGACAATCGAGTTCGTACTGATGATATTGTGGCTCGAGATGGCTACATAACTGATAGAAGGCTTTGTTATGTTCTTTCTCTTTGAGGTGGGCGAGTTCATGTACTACGATCATCCGTAGAAATTCTTCAGGCGTGTTTTTGAACAAGCTCGCGATACGAATTTCATTCTTGGTTTTGAGCTTACTTCCTTGCACGCGTGAGATATAGCTATGCGTGCCTAAGGCATTTTTGATGACGTGGAGTTTATTGTCGTAGATGACTTTACTGATTTGATCGCCATTTCGCAGACCTAAACTTTTGAGATCTTGAACGTATTGATATAAGGCTTTGTCGTTGCGGATTTCGTGTGCTTGTGGATATTTTTTTTGTAGATGGGTACCTAATTGATCGGCAGCGATTAACTGCCTAACCTGATCTTGTAAGGATTCAGGATAGGCAGTTAAATAGGTCAATGCTGCTTTCAATGTTTATTTGACTTTGAGGAGTTCGACATCAAATATCAAATCAGAGTTAGGTGGAATCAAACCATTGCCAACGCCACGACTACCGTAGGCCATGACTGCAGGAATAATTAAGGTACGTTTGCCGCCTTCTTTCATACCAGCGACACCTTGATCCCAACCAGGAATGACTTCACGTGCACCGAGGGTAAATGTGAAGGCCTCACGTTTTCTTGAGCTATCGAATTCTTTACCGTGTTGGTCTTTGGCTTTTGGATCACGCAACCAACCCGTGTAATGAACAACCACTTTTTTACCCGCTACCGCTTCATTGCCCTTGCCAACTTTTTTGTCGATTTTCTCGACGGGTACGTTTGGTTGCTCTTCGGCAGGACGTGGTGGCGGTGTGATGACTTCGAGTAGTTCAACATCGAAAATCAAATC
>CANHZI010000227.1 GCA_947464955.1 Oxalobacteraceae bacterium | reverse complement strand
TGGTCGATGTGGGCGATAATGGAGAAATTACGAATATTGTTCATCAGAGTTTCAAATTGCCAATTACAAAAAAGGCGCTCTGTACTGGGCAAATATCCCCAGGCGAGCGCCTAATCAATGGGTTATGCAAAAACGACATTTTACCGGAATTCAGAGTTTTTTACCGATTTTTCATGCTCTGCACCATTTTTTCATTTCAAAAAAACAAGTTCAAATGATGCCAGCGAGTGTCTGATTAAAGTTGGATAGCAAAAGGCAAGATTGGGCTACTCATGCTAGGCAAATCCCATTTCTTATCATACTCAATCTTTGCCAGATATAATCCGTCCGGCATAAATGTCGGCGCAGCCAAACTTCGATCCTTACTCTCGAGGAGCTCTGCGATCCACATAGGAGGTCGGCGGCCAGAACCAACGAACAACAGAGACCCGACAATATTGCGCACCATGTGATGCAAGAAAGCACTCGCACGCAGAGTAAAAACCAATAACTCCCCCGATTGATGAATATCGACTTGATACATCGTCTTTACTGGCGTTTTCGCCTGACAGCCGGTTGCTCGAAATGCCGAAAAATCATGCTCACCTAGCAAATTAGCAGCCGCTTCTCTCATCATGTTGACATCAAGTGGTCTGAAGAACCATCCAGCTCGCCCATGCAATGTAGGCGATCGCACGGGGCTGTTATAGAGGACATAGTGGTAGGTCCTAGAAAACGCACTGAATCGTGCGTGAAACGAATTCTGATCTCGCTCAGCATCACCATCAAGCTGCTTGGCCCATTTGACCGCAACACCAACTGGTAAAAATGAATTTACTCCATTCACCCAAGAATACATTGCACGATTTAACTCAGTTTCAAAATGCACAACTTGCTCTAAAGCGTGAACACCTGCATCGGTACGCCCGGCACACACGGTCGCGATCTTGGATTTAGTGAATTCGAACAAGGCTTTTTCAAGAGTATCTTGTACAGTCTCACGATGGGGTTGCGTTTGCCATCCCTGAAACCCAGCCCCATTATACTCAACACCAAGAACAATTTTATTCATAAAGAAGGTAAATTGCAAAAATGAAAACGGGCGCTAGCTTACGCTGCGCCCATCCTATGACTGATCAACGATTAAGCCAGTTGCGCTAACATTTCCTGCGCTTTTTGCACTTGATCATTAGAGCCACCGCGAACAACCTCTTCGAGTAATTCGCGGGCACCTTCCTTATCACCGATTTCTTGATAAGCGACCGCTAAATCGAGTTTCGTCGCCATTTCAGCATTATATGGAGAATCGCTTGGTTCTTCGAACGACACTTCCACTCCTGAAGCGCTACCGCCAACTTCACTTTCAGTCGATTCAAGCTTCGAGACAAGATCAAGCTCCGGCAACTCAAACTCGAGATCCCCTACTGAGGGTTCCAGATCCGCTTTTGGTGCGGCATCAAGCGAGAAATCCATCGCTGGAACTTCAGCATTCAAGCTGAGCTCTTCACTAACCGCAACTGGTGCAGGTTCTGCTTTAACCTCATCATCCCCACCTAGATCAAAGTCAATCGAACCGAAATCGATCACTGGAGTTGGCTCCTCCTCTTGAACTTTATTGATCGTACTCACTGCATCGATCTCAGGCAAAGTCGGGGCAAAGTCCAAGGCACCGATATCGCTGTTCGTACTACCGTCAGAAGAAGACTCTGAAATATCCAGATCAAAATCAAGCACACCATCACTTACCGCAGGACTCTCTACTGCTTGTCCTGTCACGTCGAGTTCATTCATGCCGATCTCATCAGACAACGCATGCGCAGTGTCGATAATGCTTATTGAGTCCAGCATATCTTCAGACAAGGAACTATCTAGGATTGGATCTGGCTCCAAATCTTCCAGTGGTTGTGTCGGCAAACCCAAACTTTGCGATGCAAATGACTCTGGAGGCGCGCTTGCACCAGCATACAGTGGATTACTTGGATCCAAGGCAACACCCATAGAAGCAGCTTGAGCCCACTCCTCACCCTCTCCATGAGACATTCCATATAACTCGCCAGCGAACAACTCAAATGAACGAAGGTCTTTGCGACTGTAATAAATCTCTAACAATTTCAAACGCACAGCGTGGCGGTCAGGCTGCGTTCTTAAAGCTTCTTTAAGAATCTCCTCCGCTTGGGTATCGCGCCCATAGGCGATATAAACATCTGCCTCAGCTACTGGGTCAACTTCATTGGCGTCCAACTGACTTGCTGATGGTGCGAAGTTCGAATTGAAGACACTGTTATTGGTATCGACGCTTTGTCCACCAGTCGAACCAAACATCGAATTCGCCTTCAAGCTTGAACCAGTCAAGATGCTATCTTCGAATTGATGTGCAGTCTTCTTACGACGATTTGAGTAGATGCCGATACCGCCAGCCACCACCAATAGCAAGCCACCCGCGATCAAGTACTTAACATCAAACCAGCTCGTCTCTTCTTCAACAGGCGCTGGTGGAGGAGACACTGGTCGTTTAGGCTTAGGTTTCGATTGCGAAGATGCAGAGGCTGAAGCAACAGACTCAGCATGTGCTTTAGACGCGGCAGCTGAAGCTGCAGATGCTGAAGACACTGCAGATGCCGACGTCGGCGATGTAGATGCAACTTCCGCAGAAGCGCGCTTCTCCGCCGATGCACTTGCTGATGCTGATACCGATGCTGAAGCTACTTTCGTCGCTTGTTCAGGCTTTGCTTCTGCTGGCTTTGACAACGCTGGGCTTGAAGACTGTGCACCTTTCGCTGGAACCGCAAGTAGTTTATTCAGATCACTTACATTCTTCTCCAGCTCTTTGACGCGAGCATTTGCTTCAGCCAAAGCTTTATCTTTCGCAATGCGATCTTCTTCCGTTACATTCTTCCCAACAGCTTTCGCACTGGCGCTAGGAACTTTAGACAACTTCAATTTATCGAGGGCTTCATTTGTCGCCGTCGGTGTCTCTTTGACCTTGGTTGTTATCGTGCCTGTGGCAGTTTGTTTACTAACAGGCGATTTCTCTGCGCCTGCCGACATGACTTGTCCGGCGAGCTTGTTTCGGTATGAATTAAAATCCGCTGAATGCGCTTGAACGACCGAATGCGCTTCGGCCGGACTGCTCGAGCGAGCAGTTTCAGCATCTGGGATCGTTAGAATCTGACCAGCCTTCAATCGATTCATATTCTCCCCGACAAATGCTTGGGGATTCGCTCGGTAGATGCTTACCAACATTTGATCAAGTGACACACCATTCAAATTGCTGGACGCAATTTTCATGAGAGTATCGCCTGCCTTTACTTGATACTGGCGACCATTTTGAATGAGCTCGGAAGGCTCTTTCGGTGCGCTAACTTGACTTTTTTTTGTGGGTTGTAGCTGCGCAGGCTCCTTTGCAAGCGGACGCTCTTGAATCTTTGGCGTCACTTGCTTTACAACGATATTCGGAGCTGATGGCGTAATGACTTGAGGAGATTGACCTGTCGACAGCTCGACGGGATCGAGCAGAGCCGTGTACTCTCGCACCAGTTTACCGTTGCTCGCGTTCATCTCGAGCAGGAAATCTATCCAAGGCTCATTCATCGGCTGAGTTGAACTTACTTTAATGACATAGCCATTGCCACGCTGTTCAACTGCAAAACGCAGCGAAAGCAACGCAGGATTGAACTCGATATTTGCTTGTCGGAAGGCTTCGATCGACGCAACCTTAGGAACCAAAGAATTGATTTCCTCTTTATTGGGAGAAGTAAGCTCAATTTCAGCCCGTAATGGTTGACCAAGCGAGGAAAGGACAGTCAACTTCCCGAGACCGGTCGCATATGCATTTGAGAAGACAAGTAACGTGGAAAAAGCAGCGAGTTTCAGCGCTTTAGCTCCAAAAATTCTCGTCGATAGGCGTTTTTGTTTATGCATTTTTAGAACATTTCCAGGGAAATTTTATCATTACAAATTTATCTATTTCTTTTTATAAATTTGCACAAAAGGAAGATATGTTGAATCAAGATAACATTACCCACCTTACGCCGCAAGCTTAACGTGAATTCTAGATATGGTAAATACATTAAGAAGGGAATTGCTTGATTCTCGATAAATTCGTTGTTACCACTAGACAATTTTCAAAAAAATTGAAAGATTTAAATAAAAAAAAGGAACGTCTAAGTTCCTTTTTTTAATGCAACCAGAATACTTTACCTCAAGATCTTGACTATTTAATCAATCAAGATTCTCAACATTCTACGCAAAGGCTCGGCAGCACCCCACAGCAATTGATCACCCACTGTAAAAGCAGACAAATAATCGCCGCCCATTTGCATTTTGCGCAAACGTCCAACAGGGATTGTCAAACTACCTGTTACCGCAGCTGGAGTCAGATCGCGCATGGAATCTTCACGCGTGTTCGGAACCACTTTCACCCACTGATTATTACTTGCAATCATGTCAGTAATTTCATCCAGAGGCACATCTTTCTTCAACTTGATTGTCAATGCTTGTGAATGGCAGCGCATTGCACCAATTCGCACACATAATCCATCAACAGGGATTGCAGGCGTTCCAAACGCTTCACCCAATCCAAGAATCTTATTCGTCTCAGCACCGGCTTTCCACTCCTCTTTCGACTGACCGTTACCCAAATCCTTATCGATCCAAGGAATCAAATTCCCTGCAAGTGGCACACCAAATTGTTTAGTTTCATCCGCTGAGAAATTGTGCTGCTTTGAGAGTACCTTACGGTCGATCTCTAAGATGGCGGACGCAGGATCATCCAGCAATGCTTTCACCTCAGAGTTAATCGCGCCGAACTGCGTCAACAGTTCACGCATGTGCTGCGCCCCGCCACCGGATGCTGCTTGATAAGTCATGGAAGACATCCAATCCACCAATCCATTCGCAAACAAACCGCCGAGGCCCATCAACATACAAGACACAGTGCAATTACCACCGACGTAATTCTTTACGCCTTTTGATAACGCATTCTTAATCACGTCAAGGTTAACTGGATCGAGGACAATCACCGCATCATTTTCCATGCGCAAGGTAGAGGCCGCATCAATCCAATAGCCATCCCAGCCCGAAGCA
>CANHZI010000226.1 GCA_947464955.1 Oxalobacteraceae bacterium | reverse complement strand
GCTTAATCACTTCGCCGGCAATAATATACAAATTATTATCGTAATCAAATTGCGAACGGAAACTGGAAGTTTGTTTCAAATAACGCAGATTGTGGATCACATCTTTAATCGTAAAGTCACTGCCATCGGGGAAAAACATAAGATCGCCAGCACCTAATCCCATACCGCTTCTGTGCGTCATCAGGTCCAAGACTGTGAACTCCTCTGTCACATACGGGTTATACAATTTAAACTCTGGGATAATGTTGTTGACGCGCTCATTCCAACTCAATTTCTTTTCGTCCACCAGTATCGCGAGTGCTGCTGCAGTAAACGCTTTTGAATTTGACGCAATACCGACCAGCGTGCTGGTTTGCATCGGCAGCTTCGATTTAATATCACGCACGCCATAGCCTTTCGCGTGGATCACTTTATCGTCTTTAATAACCGCCACTGAAATGCCCGGCACGTTAAAAGTTTTCATCGCATTTTCAACGACACGATCAATCTGTTCTGAAGTGATCGTCGCGACGGCGGCAGATTTCGCTTCAGTGGTTTGCGCGAGACTCGGATTAGCTAGGACAGGCGATGCGAAGCAAAGACCTGTAAAAGCTGTCAGCAATAGTGTGACGATTTTCTTGCGTTGAATCATGTTAACTCCCGAATTTGAATTCACTCGATACTCAAACTAATACCACACTACACCGCACTAAGCAGCACTAAACAGCACTACATTGCAAGCAAACCATCTGTATTGAGTCGGTAAATGCGATCGCAACGCTTTGCTAATTCCTCGTCATGCGTGACGATGACAAAAGCAGTTCCCAGCGTTTTCGACAACTCCAATGTCAACGCGAAAACTTGGTCTGCGATGCCGCGATCCAAATTGCCGGTTGGTTCATCGGCCAATACACAGGCAGGCTCTGTCACTAACGCTCTCGCTAAGGCCACACGTTGGCGCTCTCCTCCTGACAGCTCGCCGGGAACATGAGATACGCGATGTCCGAGCCCGACTTTCTCAAGCAGCAGGCGCGCTCGTTCTTGCGCTTCAGATCGTTTGATCCGACGAATCATCAAGGGCATAGCGACATTATCCAGCGCAGAAAATTCTGGAAGCAAATGATGAAATTGATAGACGAAGCCTAGAGATTGATTACGCAAATCGCCGCGTGCGGTTTCGCTAAGGCCGGCAAAGTCTTGTCCATTGAGCGTCACTGAGCCATTGCTTGGGGTATCAAGACCGCCCAACAAATGTAATAGAGTCGATTTGCCTGAACCCGATGCACCAACAATCGCTATACGCTCACCGGCCTTGATCGAAAAGTCGATATTGCGAAGAACGCAAACGGCTTGTTCGCCCTCACCATAGGTTTTCGATAAGTTGCGACAGGCTAAAACGTCTTGTCCACGCATCGTACTTGAATTGGAGTCCATACTAATATTCTTATCTTGCTTTTGCTTACTCATAACGCAGTGCCTCCGCAGGTTTCACGCGAGCAGCACGCCAACTCGGATAAATTGTCGCTAAAAACGCTAGAACCACAGCAATGCCACCGATCGCCCACACATCTGGCCAATGTAAATCTGAAGGCAGTGAACTGATCACGTAAATCTCTTTGTTTAAGAACTGAACGCCGAACAGACGCTCAATAAAAGGCACGATCACGTCAATATTTAACGCAACAATGACACCAGAAACGACGCCTAAAGCAGTACCAAACAAACCAACCAAACCTCCCTGTATCATGAAAATTTTCATGATCGACATAGGTGATGCGCCGAGCGTGCGCAAGATAGCAATGTCCGCTTGTTTTTCAGTGACTGTCATCACTAACGTTGAGACCAAATTAAAAGCAGCGACCGCGATGATCAAAGTCAAGATGATGAACATCATCGTCTTTTCCGTTTTCACTGCGGCAAAATAATTACTGTTCTGTTGCGACCAATCACGAGCGATTAAGCTCCCGCCCAATGCGTGACTCAATTCGAATGCGACTTGAGGCGCTTGCAGCATATCTTTGATTTTAAGGCGCACGCCACTAGGAGCATCTTGGCGGAAAAATTTCTGTGCATCGTTCAAGTGAATAAACGCCATCGCCGAGTCAAATTCATAATGTCCAGCCTCAAACACGCCAACAACCGTAAATGCTTTCAAGCGAGGAATGGTACCGGCGGGAGTAATCTGCCCTTCCGGCGCGGCCAGCGTGACTTTTTCACCAATGCCAACATGCATGGCGCGCGCCAGTTCGATACCGAGGATGATATTGAAAGCGCCTTCCTTCAAATCACTTAATTTACCCGCTTTCATTTTAGTCGCCACCACGGATACCTTGGGCTCTTCCTCGGGCAAAATGCCTCGCATCATTGCACCACGCATCACGCCGTCATTGATGATCATGCTCTGAGCATCAACATAAGGAGCAGCACCAAGCACAGACGTGTGCTTTTCTGCTTCTTTGGCAGTTTGTTTCCAATCAGGAATGACGCCACTGGCATCGAAAACTTCAATATGGGGAAGCACGGATAACATCCGATCACGAACTTCTTTCTGGAAACCGTTCATCACAGAGAGAACAATAATCAACGCCGCCACACCCAAGGCGATGCCTGCCATTGAAATTAAAGAAATAAAAGAGATAAAGCTATTGCGGCTACTCCGTTTGCCTGCGCGCGTGTAACGCAAACCCACTAGCCATTCGAACGAGAGATTTTTCACGAAGAATTAAATCCTGGACAAAAAAGTAAAAACAAAGCGCTCCACGCAAAAGAAAACCACCTAACTGCGTCACAGCACTGCATCACAGCACTACATCACATCAAACTATCGATGCTATCAAAGCCATCAGAATGACGATGAGTTTTAGAAAACCGCGCTAGTTTGCCATACAATACGACAAATGAGCTATTTAGAAATTATTTTGCCTTTCGGCATCCCCAATCCACCGCTGGCGAAAGAACTGTTGCGCCAGGCAAATACGCCCTCGCTTGCCAAACTCATCTCGTTTGGAACTGTACGCCAGCATCAGCAACTCAATGAATTTGCTCGACTTTTGCCTCACGAGTTTTGCCTTGATCAAGACCCGTTCGCCCCGGGCAAATCAAACCAGCAAATCGCTGAGCTGTTCGACCGAGAAGAACGTCATAACAGCCCCGCTTCGACTCATCACTTGATGGTCACGAAAGCTGTGACACCACCACCGGGGTTTTGGTTCACCTTAAGCCCTGTGCATATTCATATCGCACGCGATCATTTGGTAATGACAGACCCGCAGCGGCTCACGATCAGTGAACAAGAATCGAAGGAACTCTTTAAGATTGCTGGCGAGATCTGCGCTGAACTTGGACATGCGCTTATTTATGGCGATGCCAAGACTTGGTTTCTACGAGGAGACTCTTGGTCAGAATTACGCACGTCTAGCCTGTTTGCTGCAGCTGGCCACAATATGGATATCTGGATCGCTGAAGGAGAAATGGCGCGGCCGTGGCGCAAGTTGCAAAACGAAATTCAAATGGCATGGCATATCAGTGGAGTGAATCAAGTCCGCGAAGCAGATGGCAAAACCCCGATTAATTCTGTGTGGCTGCATAATGGCAGCGCCCAACTCAAAACTCCAAATTTTGAGATAGGCACAGAAGCGCTTAAAACCTTCCTCGACAAGTCGAAACACCAACCATCGGACGGAAGGCTTTGCAGAATCTTAATCGACACCCTCAACGAACCAGCACTCAACAGCGACTGGGGTAGTTGGCTATCGCAGTTAAATCAGTTGGAAGGAAGTTGTTTTGGCCCTTTGTGGTCTGCACTCCAAAGCGGCTCCATCAAAGGAGTCAATCTCGTACTAAGCGACACGCAGCAACTTGCCTTAATCGAATGTCGTCGCCCGCAATTTTGGCAGCGATGGAAAACAGTAGCGCTGAAGCCGCTACTCGACCTCGCACAGACAAATAAGTGATGTGTCTAAACATGGTTGATCAATTCGCTTTCCTAAGCCTGCCGCAATAGAAAAAATTTTATGACACGTATCAGCACTCGCCCCTACTCCTTTCGCCAATCCGAACTCTTGCGACAAAGCGGCATGCATCCTGTTTTGGCACGATTATTTGCTGCGCGAGGCATTTTGAGTGCGGAGGAATTGCTGACTGAGCTACCTGCCTTGCTGCCTCCAAACAGTCTGTTGAATAATCGCAAAGCGGCGCAATACTTGGCGAATGCCATCGAGCAAAAGAAGCGATTGGTAATCGTCGCCGACTACGATTGTGATGGCGCCACTGCGTGCGCGGTAGGCTTACGCGGTTTGCGTATGCTTGGCGCCGATGTCGATTACATCGTGCCTAACCGTTTTGAATATGGCTATGGCTTAACACCTGAGATTGTGGAATTGACGGCAAGAGAAAAGTCCCCTGATATCATCGTCACTGTCGACAACGGCATTGCTAGTATCGAAGGTGTGGCAGCTGCGAAGGCGCGTGGAATTGATGTGGTCGTCACCGACCACCATTTACCAGCAGATCGTCTCCCTGAGGCAGCAGTGATTGTAAATCCCAATCAACCCTACTGTGAGTTTGCCAGCAAAAGTTTGGCGGGTGTGGGCGTCATGTTTTATGTCTTGCTCGCACTTCGCGCAGAAATGCGCCAGCGAGGGAAATTTGATCAGCAATCGCAGCCAAAATTGGATACTTTGCTCGACCTGGTTGCCCTTGGTACCGTGGCTGACGTCGTCAAACTGGATCCGAATAATCGTATTCTAGTCGCGCAGGGTTTGAAACGCATGCGTGCTGGTCGCATGCATGCGGGTATTGCAGCCTTGTTCCGTGTCGCGGGGCGCGAGCCTCGTCTTGCAAGTCCTTTTGATTTAGGTTTTGCCGTCGGCCCACGCCTCAATGCGGCGGGACGTCTCGCTGATATGTCGCTGGGAATCGAATGTCTCACCACTGACGATGAAGGCCGCGCTTGGCAAATTGCACAAGAACTCAACAGCATTAACGCCGATCGTAAAGACATCGAGCGCGAAATGCAAGATGTCGCTCTGCTACATCTCGACGATTTTCAAGCGAAAGACACCCATACCATCGCGGTTTACGATGAATCTTGGCATCAAGGCGTCATTGGCATTGTCGCCTC
>CANHZI010000225.1 GCA_947464955.1 Oxalobacteraceae bacterium | reverse complement strand
TCATCTGTGCCGTTTTCTTCGACGAATGCTTGTACCTTAGCGCCGAACTTACGCAATTTCGCGCCGTTGTCTTGCAAAATTTTACGACCCAACAAGTCCAAAGATTGAACAGTGTTAGTACCCTCGTAGATCAAGTTGATACGTGCATCGCGAACATATTGTTCCATGCCCCATTCTGCGATGTAACCGTGGCCACCGTAAACTTGCAAACATTCAGATGTCGCTGTCCAAGCATTGTCAGTGATGAAGGCTTTAATGACTGGTGTCAGTAGGGCGACTTCATCAGCGCAATCTTTACGTACTTGTTCATCTGGGTGATTCAATTCTTTATCCAATTGCAATGCAACGTAAGAACAGAATGCACGACCACCTTCAGCCCAAGCTTTTGCTGTGAACAGCATACGACGTACGTCAGCGTGAACGATGATTGGGTCAGCTGGTTTGTCCGGTGCTTTAGGGCCAGACAAACTACGCATTTGGATACGATCTTTTGCGTAGATCAAAGCATTTTGGTAAGCGACTTCAGTCAAGCCCAAACCTTGCATACCAACGCCCAAACGCGCTGCATTCATGAACACGAACATCGCGTTCAAACCTTTGTGTGGTTGACCGATCAAAGTACCGATCGCGCCATCCAAATTCATTTGGCAAGTGGAGTTACCATGGATACCCATTTTTTCTTCGATCGCGCCGCAGAAGATTGGGTTACGTGCGCCCAAGCTGCCATCGGCATTGACCAAGAATTTTGGTACCAAGAACAAAGAAATACCTTTGGAGCCTTCTGGTGCGTCTGGCAAGCGAGCCAATACCAAGTGGATGATGTTTTCTGCGCAATCATGTTCACCAGCAGAGATAAAGATCTTGGCGCCAGTAATTTTGTAAGTGCCGTCACCTTGTGGTTCTGCTTTGGAACGCAACATGCCAAGGTCAGTACCGCAGTGTGGTTCGGTCAAGCACATGGTACCTGTCCATTCACCGGAAGTTAATTTTGGCAAGAACTGTGCTTTTTGTTCTGGTGTGCCGTGCTCGTGCAAGCACTCGTAAGCGCCGTGAGACAAACCTGGATACATCGTCCACGCTTGATTGCCGGAGTTCAGCATTTCATACATGGAGTTGTTCATCACGAGTGGCAAGCCTTGACCACCGTATTCCGGATCGCATGAGAGTGCAGGCCAACCAGCTTCAACGTACTGTTTGTAGGCTTCTTTAAAGCCTTTTGGTGTCGTCACGCTGTGCGTTGCTTTGTCATGGTGGCAGCCTTCGCGGTCACCAGAATGGTTCAGAGGGAAGATCACTTCAGAGCAAAATTTACCGCCTTCTTCCAACACCTGATTAATGATATCAGCATCGATTTCCTCGTAGGCTGGCAGCTGTTTCAGTTCACTTTCAACCGCTAACAGTTCATGCAACACGAATTGCATATCACGTAGGGGAGCGACGTATTGACCCATAATATTCTCCTGAGAACAAATTTAAAATTTCAAAAAATCGACAAAAACATTTGGACAAATCTAGGCGTGTTCTATTTCACGCACTCATAATTCTTTACTGCATTCAAACCGTATCGCCTAACTCTGTTTCGCTTTCGGTGCGTACGATTCCATCACTCTCTCAAAACCAATTTCTGCTCGTTGCACACTGCCTGATTTTTTCAAGAAGCGGGCATCGTGATGTAGCGCTAAAATCAAACCGTACATTTCGTAGACGATCTGATCAGCCTCCACGTCGTTGCGCAAGTGATTCAGTTCCATCGCTTGCACTGTGGCGCGACGTAGTGCACCTTGCCAGGCATCGACCATCGCTACTAATTCGTCACGAATCACGCCTTGGCGATCATCGTATTCGGTTGCACCACTAATGTAGATGCAACCTGAAGCAATCTCTTTTGTCACCCGTTGTATCCACAATGCGAACATCGAACGCAAACGTGGCAAACCGCGTGACTCCTTCATGCTGGGGTAAAACACTTCCTGCTCGAAGGTGTGGTGATAAAGCCGTAGCACTTCAATCTGTAAATCTTCACGCGAACCAAAATGCGCAAAGACACCGGACTTACTCATATTCATCTTCTCAGCTAACAAGCCAATGGTTAAGCCTTCCAAGCCGTTACGGCTGGCGCTATCCAAAGCTGTCTCCAAGATCGCTGCGCGGGTTAGTTCTCCTTTCCGCAAAAACTTCGATGTGATATTCATTGTTTCCGTTTAAATCGAATAGCCAGTTTTTTGATCAAATTTCGCTTTTTGAGGAGTTATCTTTAACATCACAAAAGTGCGAATAAGAAATTAATCGAACGACCGTACTATTCAACAGGCGACATCAAAAGTCAATCACAAAACTTTCATTAGAATGGATTACCTACAACTCTGTGCGTGATTACGACAGTTCTGCTTTTTCCTCTCAAAACTTAGAAAAAGACTACTAATTTATTCGAATGGTTTGTCCCGCTTTTTATGAGGAACTTGAATCGATATTGATGCGTTTTCACTGATTTTGAGACAACAAAGCCGAGACTAGCTCGGCTTTGTTTTGACTTCAGGTTTGACTCAGAATTCTTCCCAATCCTGGCCAGCTTCGGCGGTCGCTTTGGCGGGTTGGGCTTTGATTCTTGGAGCTGCGGCAGGTGCGGCGCGTTTTGCAGAGCCAGAAGATCTTGCTGCAGGGCGGGGTTTAGGCGCGCTAAAGCTATTGTCTAGTTTGAACACACTGACGACCTTGACGAGGTTCTCTGCCTGCTCTTGCATGGTTGCGGCGGCCGCAGCAGCTTCTTCGACCAGTGCGGCATTTTGTTGTGTGACGCTATCCATTTGCATGATGGCATTATTGATTTGGTCAACGCCTGTACTTTGTTCTTGGCCGGCGGCAGTAATTTCGCTGATCATATCGCTCACACGTTTGACGCTCTCGACCACTTCTTGCATGGTGCTACCAGCACTGTCGACGAGTTTGCTGCCTTGACCGACTTTTTCAACCGAATCATTGATCAATTCTTTGATCTCTTTTGCCGCACTAGCAGAACGTTGCGCCAAGCTACGCACTTCAGAAGCTACCACCGCAAAGCCGCGACCTTGTTCACCTGCTCGCGCCGCTTCGACAGCCGCATTGAGCGCCAAGATATTGGTTTGGAAAGCGATACCATCGATGACACTGATGATGTCGACAATCTTGCGCGAGGATTCGTTAATCGAAGTCATGGTTGCCACCACTTCAGACACTACGCTACCGCCTTTTTCAGCAACTGCAGTGGCGGATTGCGACAAGATATTGGCCTGACGAGCGTTATCGCTATTGTGTTTGATGGTGGACGTGATTTCTTCCATCGACGAAGCAGTTTCTTCGAGAGAGCTTGCTTGCTCTTCCGTGCGTTGTGATAAATCCATATTGCCGTTGGCAATCGCAGTGGCCGCATCGTGAATTTGATCAGTGCCAGTTCTTACCTCAGACACCACTTGCAGCAGGCTAGTGTTCATATCCGATAGCGCTTGAATCAATTGCCCAGTTTCACAAGAGCTGCTTGGCACAATGGTTTTGGTGAGATCCCCATGTGCGATCGACTCTGCAAGCTCGACAGCTTCTTGCAATGGAGCGGAAACGATGCGAGCGAGCCAGCTTGCTAGCATGAGGCCAACGACAATCGCGGCGATGATGACACCGACGACCCAAGTTTGGGCACTTTTGTAAGTCGCCGTGCTTTCGGCAAAGGCTTTTTGTCCCCCAGCGATGTGATCTTCAACGGTCTTGTCGACCATCTCTCGTAATTTCTTATTTGCCTTTGATGAGTCACTTCTTAAGAGTGCGACAGCCCCAGCTGAGTTACCCTCTTTGGCGAATGCACTTAGTCGGCTGGAGATTTGGGCGTAGTCATTGAACGCACTAAGAGTGTCATCCAGCACTTTCTTTTCGCCTGGTTGATCTGCATATTTGAGTGAGGCGGTGTGATGCTTCCTAAACTGCGCGATCGCCTCGTCAGTACGTTCTTGATACATTTTAACTTCTTCAGGAGATTCAGCGGTCGCTAGTTGCGCTTCTTGAGAGCGCATGCGCGAGACGCTTTCTTTCATGCCCATAGCTTCGATCGCACTCGGCATCCAATCGTTGCCAAGTTCGTCTGCGGCGCTATTGACTTTGGCTAGCTGTGCCATTGAAAACAAGCCTAGGAAGGCTGTTAGCAGGAGAACGCCAACAAAGCCGACGATGAGTTTTGTTGCAATTTTTAAATCGTAAAACGCTTGCATTTACTTCTCCTTCGAGCGAACAAGAGCTGCACAGTGAAAGACCGATTTTGCTTACAAAAATTTCATCCAGACAATATATACCGATTCAGAAGAAAGTAAACGGAACTAATTGCAAAAGGTTGCAATTAGTTAACATGAGACCATAGGAGGATACTTAACAGCTAAGGGATGGGGGCAGACTAATCAAAATTAATATGGTTTAGCTGCCTACGTTGCTTCTTAGTCGGACGGCTTTGAATATGGATGCTTGGCTCTACCTGCATACGTCGATTTTCCGCACGCTGCTGGCGTTTGCGCATGCTTTCTTCGGTTTCTTGATACAGGGCTTGAGCGACAGGCGCCGGGCCTCGCACCTCGCTGAGGCTTAAAACAACCACGGTCCAATTTTGTTCGCCATGCTGAATGTCGAGTTGATCACCGACGTTCAAGGCATGTGCTGGCTTTACGCGTTGTTCATTTTGTAGGATGCGTCCGAGTTCGACCGCGTGTGTGGCGAGGCTGCGGGTCTTGAAAAAACGGGCCGCCCACAGCCACTTATCGATACGTACAGAGCTCACAGCTAAGCTAGAAGATTTCATAAGCGAAATTAACGATACTCACCCAAAGTTAGCAATTGTAATACCCAGCGATAGAGGGTGTAGGCAAAGCGATTTTTTAATCTTTTTATCCAAGTTTGCTTCCCTATCATTTCAGCAGTGACTTCAACGGATTGGTCAAAGCCAACTTGCAAGTGGGCTTCTAACTCAAGACTTAACTTGGGGTCATTGATCAAGATATTCGCTTCGTGATTCAGAAACAAACTCAGACCATCAAAATTACTTGAGCCTACCGTTGACCATTGTTGGTCGATCACAGCAACCTTGGCGTGCATATGAGTGCGATGGTACTCGTAGATCTTGATGCCGTGCTGGAGCAGCTTGGGGTAATACGATTGTGTGACTAAAT
>CANHZI010000224.1 GCA_947464955.1 Oxalobacteraceae bacterium | reverse complement strand
TGGCACGCATGCGCGCTTAGCGATAGCGACTTGGGGCGGCACACAAGGCGGCATCTCATTGGCCCATCTAGAGAAGTTCGCCTGCCGCGATTTCACTACGCTAGAGTCTTTACTACAGCACTATCAATCGCGCCACTCGGGCACTCAAGAGCTCGACATGGTACTCGCGGTCGCCGCACCAATTATCGATGGCGATGTCGCGGCTCAGGCGAATATGCCTTGGCCTGTGCGCATTCAGCAATTGCGACAAACATTCCCGCAGCAATCGATTACATTGCTCAATGATTTCGTTGCGCTTGCTCACGCAGTGCCAACCCTGCAAGAGGCCGATCTGCAATTACTGTGTGGCACACCATCGACGGAATACGCAGGCCCAATATTGGTGATGGGGCCCGGTACTGGATTGGGTGCGGCGTATTGGTTACCCGGTCATGGTGGGCAAGCGTCGCAAGTATTGGCGAGTGAAGCAGGTCATATTAGCTTAGCTGCCTCGACCGCACTTGAAACGGCGATCGTACAAGAATTGAGAAAGCAGTGGTCCTATGTCGATGTTGAGCGCGTGTTATCAGGTCCGGGCTTGATCAATATTTATCAAGCGCTGTGTGCAATACAAGCGAAAGAAGCTCAACTATCGACGCCTGCGGCCATCACAGAAGCGGCGATGGCAAATGCCGATTCGCTTGCAGTCAGCACACTCAATGTATTTTGCGAGTGGCTTGGCAGTGTCGCCGCCGACCTTTGCATCAGCTCTAGCGCACAACGTGTCATCTTGGCGGGCGGCATTCCTTCCTTGATTTGGCCTTTTCTGCAAACCAGCCAGTTCGCGGAACGTTTCACCAATAAGGGCGTGATGACCGCTGTCATGCGGCTAGCCCACGTACAAGTCATCGACCATGGTCAAATGGCATTGATAGGCGCGGCACAGTACGCCAAAGAACATTCAACAATCACTCGATAACAATAAGAGGTCGCATGATTTCTCGTCGCACATGGATCACAAGCATGACCGCTGCAGGCGCTACACTGGCCTTGCCAAGCGCGTTTTCTGCTGAGAATAAACAAGCACGTGTGGTATCGACCTGGGACTTCGGTGTCGGCGCCAATCAATCTGCATGGAAGACCCTGCGCGCTGGCGGCAGCGCTTTAGATGCGGTCGAGCAAGGCGCTCGGTGGGCCGAAAGTGATCTGTGCAATGCCACCGTTGGTCGTTGCGGCAACCCAGATCGTGATGGTCATGTCAGCTTAGACGCCAGCATTATGGATGGTGACGGACGTTGCGGCTCGGTCGCGGCCTTAGAAGATATCTTGCATCCAATTTCTGTGGCGCGCCGCGTGATGGAAAAGACGCCGCACGTGATGTTGGTTGGGGCTGGAGCACAACAGTTTGCGGTCGAACAAGGTTTTCAGAAAAAGAATCTATTGAGCCCAACGGCCAAACAAGCCTGGCGCGAATGGAAGAAGGAAAGCAAATACCAACCGCAGATGAACGTAGAACGTTTATCCAAAGCCATGCCAGGCGACAAGACGAATCACGATACCTTAGGCATGCTTGCGATCGATAGCAATGGCCGCCTTGCTGGCGCATGCACCACCAGTGGTATGGCGTGGAAGTTACGTGGCCGTGTGGGAGACAGCCCTATCATCGGTGCTGGACTATACGTCGACAATGAGGTCGGTGCAGCGACGGCTTCTGGCGTCGGCGAAGAAATGATACGCAATGCTGCCAGTTTCCTCGTGGTCGAGATGATGCGGCAAGGGAAATCACCGGGTGAAGCCTGTCTCGCCGCTTTGGAACGCATCGTCAAGAAACGGGAAGAGGCAAGTAAGAATTTACAAGTCTGTTTGTTGGCGATGAATAAGCACGGCGAGGTCGGTGCTTATGCTCTGCATCATGGCTTTGTGTATGCGGTTTGCGATCATGACAAAGACGAACGCTTGTTGGATTCCGCTTCTGTGTACCCCAAGAATGCATGATCATAAGGATGAGGCCCCGTTTTGCGAGATCAAATCTTGAACCACCGGTGTACGTGGACTTGGTCGTTCGGCACACGCATCAAGCAGGCCTCATTCGATTCAATCTCGGTCACGGTGAATTCATCGAAATTCCTTTCGCCAGTCAACTTGAGTTCAATATATTGTTCCAAAGACTAATCGATGAGCAGGTTCCTTTATCGGCAGGTGGTGCCCTCGCTGGCGCTATTGATGAAGCACTTTTATTGGTCAAGGATGGTATGCTGAAAGGATATCCGATAGAGATATCGTGGTCATCTCCAGAAACTTGGACCGTTCGCGAGATTGGGCCTGAGAGTTTCCAATGGGACGAGGTCAGCCAGGTTGAAACAATCGCCAACTGTCAATTTGATCCGCGCACTCTGCAGAATCTAAATCCATGCTAAATTAATCGTATGATCCCACGTCGCACCATCATCGAAATCGCCGCGAATTCTGTACGCTCCGCCATTGCAGCCGAGGCTGGTGGCGCAGACCGCGTTGAGTTATGCGAGTTCCTAGAAGGAAGCGGTGTAACGCCTTCTTTTGGCACCATCGCTTACACACGCGATAAGCTCAATATTCCCTTGCATGTTTTGATACGGCCTCGCGTTGGCGATTTTTGTTATGGTGATGAGGAGTTGGAGATCATGTTGCGCGATGTCAGCATGTGTCGCCAACTTGCTTGCGATGGCGTAGTGATTGGTGCCCTCGATCGTGATGGCAATATTGATCGTGATTTGTGCATCCGGCTGATCGACGCGGCCGGTGATATGCGGGTGGTGTTTCATCGTGCGTTTGATTGCGTGCTCGATATTGACCGCAACTGGCCCGCGCTGACGAGTCTCGGCGTACACGGCTTACTCACATCGGGCGCTAGCGACGATGCGAATACCGGTGCCGCTCAGATCGCCAATTACGTACAAAGAAACGCTGGCTTGGAAATTATCGCAGGGGCTGGCGTTAATGCGACTCAGGTACAGCACCTGATTCACACAAGTGGCGCGCACGCGGTTCATGCATCGGCTCGACAACTGCAACAGTCAACGGCAGCGATGCGGGTCATTGCAGGGCTAGACGGGCAATTCTGGCAAACTGACCAGGAATTAGTCGAGCAATTAGTGCAGGCCGTGCGGCATGCAGACGCAGGGGGTCAAAGCTGAGTCATCACTAAAATCGGGCTAACATAGCCCTATTTCGATTAAGCTCCCGTAAAACACAGAAAAATCATTGCAAATGAGCAAAGTCTCTTACGTTCGAAAAGTTTACTAGACGACTGGTCTAATATGTTCTATGATGCGCAGTATGAATACGACCCGCGACAATACCCGCCAACATATTTTGGACACCGCCAAACCCATTATTCTGGGCAAAGGCTTTGCTGCGGTTGGTTTGAATGAAGTGCTGACAGCGGCCGCCGTTCCGAAAGGATCGTTCTATCACTACTTCAAATCGAAAGAGTTGTTTGGTGAAGCCCTGCTGGCAGATTACTTCGAACATTACCTCGCGCAGATAGAAAGCGTTCTACAAACTAGCGACACGCCTGCAGCACAACGTCTGCTGAATTATTGGAGTGGCTGGCTATCTAGCTTTGCTGAAAGCGACATGCAATGCCAATGTTTAGCGGCCAAGCTCGCAGGTGAAGTCTCAGATCTTTCTGAAGCGATGCGACTGGCACTACAAGAAGGCACACGCCGCATCATCGCTCGTATTGCGATCTGCATCGAAGAAGGTAAGCAAGATGGTTCGCTGGCCGCAGATATTCAGGCACAGCAATGTGCCGAAAGCCTGTACCAAATGTGGCTCGGTGCAAGCTTACTCACCAAGATGCGTCACGATCGCAGTGCACTCGACTGCGCGATGAGCGCAACCAAGAAGACGCTGCAGCTCCCGTAATACTTTTCTTGTGCTGGGCTTTCTGGTCCATCACTGTTTCCTGACAACTGTTTGATAAAAGGATTTCACATGTTATTTTCTCCGATCAAAGTAGGTGCTTTAACGCTCAACAACCGTATGGTGATGGCACCATTAACACGCACTCGCGCTGGTTATGAACATTTACCGAACGCGCTGATGGCTGAGTACTATGCACAACGTGCCAGCGCCGGTTTGATCATCACTGAATGCACCATGATTACGCCAAACACTTCTGCTTTTGCCGCAGAGCCTGGTGTGTATACCGCAGAACAAATCGAAGCGTGGAAATTAACGACCAATGCTGTGCATGAAAAAGGCGGCAAAATCTTTATGCAAATCTGGCACGCAGGTCGTGCTGCACACCCAGACTTAAATGGTGGTGCGCCTACTTTTTCTGCGAGTGCGATCGCGATCAATGGCGACGTTCATACACAAAATGGCATGGTGCCGCATGTCGCTCCGCAAGAACTCAGTGTCGAACAAATTCAAGTGATCGTCCATGAATTTGCACAAGCAGCGAAGAATGCAATTGCGGCTGGTTTTGACGGCGTTGAAGTGCATGCGGCCAATGGCTATTTGATTGACCAATTCTTACGTGATGGCTCCAATAAACGCAGCGATGCATACGGTGGCTCTTTGGAAAATCGTGCGCGTTTCTTGAGCGAGATTTTGACCGCAGTCAGCGCCGCGATTGGTGCGGATCGTGTTGGTGTGCGCCTGTCACCCCTGAACAGCTATAACGGCATGATTGATAGCGATCCTATCGCTTTGATCGACTATTTGAGCAAACACCTCAATAGCTTTAACCTCGCTTATTTGCATTTAATGCGCGCAGACTTCTTCCAAGCGCAAAAAGGTGACGTGATGACCGTGGCTCGTGCCAACTACAAAGGCGTATTGATCGGTAATATGGGTTATAGCGGTGATGAAGCACAACAAGCGATCAAAGATGGCTTACTCGACGTGGTGGCTTTCGGTACTGGCTTCTTGGCCAACCCAGATTTGCCAGCGCGCTTGAAAGCGGGCGCAGCATTGAACGCACCAGATGCTAGCACCTTCTACACACCAGGCGCCAAAGGCTACACTGATTATCCAACGATGTAATTTGGATGCAAGACTTGTAACTTGAATTGTGACTTGAATTACTACTTGACTTGCGGCTTGATCGCATTCGAGTCGCAAAGTGAGCAAAGCGAAAGAGGCAGTGCAACGAGACCATTCATCTCGCCGCACCGCCTCTTTTTTTACTTTTTTGTCTGCTAAATTTCTACGTACTGCATGCGATTACGCGGAAAACTTCGCGTAGTAAGCCACCACCGCTGGATGTTCCGC
>CANHZI010000223.1 GCA_947464955.1 Oxalobacteraceae bacterium | reverse complement strand
TATCCAAACCCTGGGCCAGCAAGCGCGTGCAGCTTCGCGTGCCATGGCCAAAGCTGATACAGCGACTAAAAATAAAGCTTTGTTGGCGATTGCCGAAGCGATTCGCCGTGATGCTGCAGCATTACGAGCAGCGAATGAATTGGACTTGACTGCCGCACGAGAAGCTGGCATGGAAGCCGCGATGCTTGATCGTTTGGCTCTCAGTGATAAAGCGATTGCGATCATGGCAGAGGGCTTGGAGCAGATCGCAAGATTGCCAGATCCTATCGGTGAAATCTCGAATATGAAATTTCGCCCTTCGGGAATTCAAGTCGGGCAAATGCGGGTGCCGCTTGGCGTGATTGGTATCATTTACGAAGCCCGTCCTAATGTTACAGTGGACGCAGCAGGTCTGTGTATCAAGAGTGGCAATGCAACGATACTACGTGGTGGTTCAGAAGCGATTCATTGCAACCGTGCTCTGGCCTTGTTGGTCAAAGAGGGTTTGATCGCAGCGGGTTTGCCCGAACAAGCGGTGCAAGTGGTCGATACGACAGACCGCGCCGCAGTGGGCGCCTTGATTACGATGCCAGAATATGTAGACGTGATTGTGCCTCGCGGTGGCAAAGGCTTGATCGAGCGCTTGATACGCGAAGCGACAGTGCCGATGATCAAGCATCTCGACGGTATCTGTCACGTGTATATCGATGATAAAGCTGACCTCGATAAAGCGATAGCAATAGGCTTTAACGCTAAATGCCATCGCTATGGCACCTGCAATACGATGGAAACCTTACTCGTGGCAGAACGTATTGCTGATCAAATATTGCCTTTATTGGCGGTCGAATATCTCAAAGAAAAAGTCGAATTGCGTTGCGATTCAACCGCCCATGCGATTCTGCATGGCTATCCGTATCTAGCGAAAGCAGATGCAAGCGATTGGACCACTGAATACTTGGCACCGATTTTGGCAGTGAAAGTGGTCGCCGATATGGATGAGGCGATTGCCCATATCAATACCTATTCGTCCAAACATACAGAAGCGATCATCACAGAAGACTATAGCCGTGCCTTGGCATTCTTACGTGAAGTTGACTCAGCATCGGTCATGGTCAACGCCTCGACCCGCTTTGCCGATGGGTTCGAATATGGCCTCGGTGCAGAGATTGGCATTTCTAATGATAAACTGCACGCACGTGGCCCAGTTGGCCTAGAAGGCTTAACTTCGCTGAAATATGTGGTGTTTGGACATGGCGAAGTGAGAAAGTAATCATCAAATCCATCTGAGAGCGCAATCGCTCAAAAGAAAGAATGAATATGTATTTGTACATTAAAGCGTTTCACATTGTGTTTATTGCCTCTTGGTTTGCAGGCTTGTTCTATTTGCCACGTATCTTCGTGAACTTGGCGATGGAGTCCCAAAGCGCTAGCACCGAACGTTTGTTGTTGATGGCGCGTAAGTTATATCGATTTATGACTATATTGACCATTCCAGCTATAGGTTTAGGCGTGTGGATGTGGATGGGCTATGGAGTAGGTCGTGGCCCAGGCAGTGGTTGGATGCATGCGAAGTTAGCGATTGTGATCTTACTGATTGGCTATCACCATGCCTGTGGCAGCATTCTGAAAAAATTTGAAAAAGGGCATAATAAACGTAGCCATGTTTGGTTCCGTTGGTTTAATGAAGTGCCGGTGGTGTTGATGATAATCGCTGTGATATTGGTGGTCGTTAAACCATTTTAAGTTGAGTCGATATAGCCGTCGCTGTCAGTTACTACTGTGTTTATAGATGTAGCGATGAGCTGTAAATAGAAGGTAAAGAAGTTGTAAAGATGAAGTTCCCTGCGTGCGATGCGTGCGTAGGGTTTTTAAAAACCATGACGGAAAAAAGGTCCCCCATGAAAACACGTTATTCTTATTTTTGCCCATGCCCACGCGGCCTGGAAACCGCATTAGCGGAAGAACTCGCTGAAATTGCAGCGCTCAAAAATCCCAAAACCATCCATGTGCACACGCAAGTGCCCGGTGGTGTTCACTTCTCGGGTGAACTTAATGACGCCTATCGTGTCAATCTTCACTCTCGTATTGCTTCGCGTGTGTTGTTACGTATGGCGCATGGCGGCTACTCGAATGAAAACGATATCTACGATCTCACTCTAGAGCAGCCTTGGGAAGATTGGTTTGGTTACCATCACACGATTCGTGTTGATGTGACGGCAGTGAAATCGCCACTCAAGAGCTTAGAATTCACCACATTAAAAATTAAGGATGCGATCTGCGATCGTTTCCGTGACCAGTTTACGCAGCGTCCTTCGGTTGATACGAAACAGCCTGATATGCGCATCGTTGGTTTCCTTGACGCGCATAACTATACAGTTTACCTCGACACCTCTGGCGAAGCCTTATTCAAACGTGGCTGGCGCTTAGAAACTGGTGACGCGCCATTGCGTGAAAACCTTGCTGCAGGCTTATTGCGCACCGCAGGCTGGAAGCCGGGCGTGCCTTTGTTTGACCCAATGTGCGGTTCAGGCACCATCTTGATTGAAGCAGCACAGATGTTGGCCGGCATTCCACCTGGCATGCGCCGTGAATTCGCTTTCGAAAAATTCGCTGCGTTCAATGAAGAAGAGTGGCAAGACATCAAAAACGCGATCCGCATGAATCCATTACCGAGCGAGCCAAGCATTTTTGGTAGTGATATTTCTGGCGATATGGTCAGCATGACCCGCAACAATTTGAACAAAGCAGGTATCAAATTTGAAGTGCCACTAAAGCAGATTGAAGCACAAGAAATCAAAGCGCCGACTGAGCAAGCCGGTATTTTACTAACCAATCCTCCCTACGGCGAACGTATCGGCGTACGCGGTGATCAAAGTTTCGAACCGGACGATTTGGCACGCGAATTCTTCGCTGCATTCAGCGCCACCTTGAAACAACGTTTCGCAGGCTGGAGCGTGTTCTTGTTTACCGCGGATTTGGGTTTGCCGAAACTATTGCGTCTCAAAGAATCGCGTAAAACACCATTCTTTAATGGTGCTTTAGAGTGTCGTTTGTTCCGATTTGATATGGTGGCAGGATTTAATCGCCGTGAGGCGGCTAAGCCGAAGGATGTCGAATAATAGGTTTTGATTTGTTTAAGGCGCCTAATCTTAGGCGCCTTTCGTTTTCTTGAAGCTAAAGAATAGTGGTCGGCAAAGGTGATAATGTTTTTTACATTGATTTCCGCGCTTTATAAAGATGTCAACATTGAAAATCTAGGATCTCCAACGAGCAGATCGACCACAATTGGCGTATTCTTATGTATTTCCATAAAGCATGATCCCGAGTCACTGTCGAAATGCATAATGATTTCGTGTAGGGCTCTTTTGTCTCATTACTCTGATGCTATGACCTCTCAAATCCGCCCCCAACTCACCGATCCCTCTTTGATTCATGAACATGCAGTAATCGCCAACGCTTGGATAGAAACAGCTGAAAGATTTGCAGTTCACAATCCTGCTACGGGTGCTTTGATTGCTGAGGTGAGTAATCTTGATACTACACATGCACAAGATGCGATTGCTGCCGCCGAGGACGCGTTACCAAATTGGTCGGCACTAACAGGAAAAGAACGTGCCACAGTTCTGCGCAAATGGTTTGATTTGATCGTTGCCAATGCAGACGACTTGGCCGCGATCATGACGGCAGAGCAGGGCAAGCCTTTGGCTGAAGCGAAGGGTGAAGTCTTGTATGGTGCGAGTTTTGTTGAGTGGTTTGCTGAAGAAGCGAAGCGTGTATCTGGCGACGTGTTGGCATCGACTTGGGTCGACAAACGCACCTTGGTGTTGAAACAGCCGATTGGTGTTTGTGCGGCGATTACACCTTGGAATTTTCCGTTAGCGATGATTACGCGAAAAGTGGCACCGGCCTTAGCGGCGGGCTGCACTATCGTGATTAAGCCAGCTGAACAAACCCCCATATCTGCATTAGCCTTGGCAGAATTGGCGATGCGCGCTGGCATGCCAGCAGGTGTGTTGAATGTGATCACGGGCGATGCTGAACAGTCAATTGTATTGGGGCGAGTCTTGTGCGGAAGTTCCGTGGTGCGCCATTTATCCTTTACAGGCTCGACGCCAGTGGGTCGTATCTTGATGCAGCAATGTGCCCCAACTTTGAAGAAGTTAGCCCTAGAGCTCGGCGGCCATGCCCCATTTATCGTGTTTGACGACGCTGATGTCGATGCAGCAGTTGAAGGTGCGTTGCAATCCAAGTTCCGTAATGCTGGCCAAACTTGCGTCTGTACCAATCGCTTCTATGTACATGAATCGAT
This sequence comes from Oxalobacteraceae bacterium, assembly GCA_947464955.1. GTDB lineage: Bacteria > Pseudomonadota > Gammaproteobacteria > Burkholderiales > Burkholderiaceae_D > Undibacterium. The sequence goes on along the minus strand of CANHZI010000223.1, from coordinate 1,022 downwards.
TTATGAACAATTTTTAGCAAAGTTTGCCGTCGCCATCAAGAAAGTGGTGGTTGGGGATGGTACTCAGCCAGGTGTGCGTCAAGGTCCATTGATTGACCAACAAGCGATTGCGAAAGTGAAAGCGCATGTTGGCGACGCGATCGAACGTGGAGCCCGACTCATTTCTGGCGGCAAAGCTCACGAAAAAGGTGGTTTATTTTTTGAGCCAACGATTGTTGCTGATGTCCATCATGAGATGCTGGTAATGCGTGAAGAGACCTTCGGACCTCTTGCTGCAGTGATGGCGTTTAAATCGGAAGAAGAGGTTATTGCTGCCGCAAATGATACTGATTTCGGGCTTGCTGCGTATTTCTACGCGCGTGACATCGGTCGTGTATGGCGCGTTGCTGAGAAGTTGGAGTACGGCATGGTAGGCGTGAATACGGGTTTGATTGCCAATGAAGTGACGCCGTTTGGTGGTGTGAAGCAGTCGGGATTGGGGCGAGAGGGGTCTAAATATGGGATGGATGAGTATTTAGAGCAAAAATACGTCTGTCTCGGACTTTAAATTCAATTCTAGGGCGCATTACTTCGTTGCAAATGCTCGCAATACTCTTGTATTGCTGTGCTTTGCGCCTTGTACTGCATCCCTATAATTGAATTTAAAGTGTGCAGGTGTTTTAGGGCGCATTACTGCGTTGCAAATGCTCGCAATACTCTTGTATTGCTGTGCTTTGCGCCTTGTACTGCATCCCTATAATTGAATTTAATGGTGGTGGTTGAGTGTGGTGGGCGCATTACTGCGTTGCAAATGCTCGCAATACACTTGTATTGCTGTGCTTTGCGCCTTGTACTGCATCCCTATAATTGAATTTAATGGTGGTGGTTGAGTGTGGTGGGCGCATTACTGCGTTGCAAATGCTTGCAATACTCTTGTATTGCTGTGCTTTGCGCCTTGTACTGCATCCCTATAATTGAATTTAATGGTGGTGGTTGAGTGTGGTGGGCGCATTACTGCGTTGCAAATGCTCGCAATACACTTG
>CANHZI010000222.1 GCA_947464955.1 Oxalobacteraceae bacterium | reverse complement strand
TGCACGCGCCATCAACTCGCGGTCGGCCGCATCTTGCTGAGACGTATATTCAGCTTGCTGACATGGATAATCATGGGCTAATTTCGCGACTCGCGCTAATTTCTTTTGCAGATCGGCATAGGGAATTTGCCCTGCTTCGATCGCATCGGTCAGCGCGTCTAAAGTTTCCAGCTGGGTCTCACGAGTCCCTAAAGCCATCACCATATCGGCACCGGCGGCAAGCGCCCGGACAGCCGCGTTGCCTACACCATAGCGACCAGCAATCGCATGCATGTCCATGCCATCGGTGATCACTACGCCGTGATAATTCCATTCATCACGCAAAATACCAGTCAAAATTTTGGGTGACATCGTGGCAGGATTTTCTGCATCCAATTGCGGATAAACGATATGCGCAGTCATCATCGCAGGTGCATGTTTTGCCGCAGCTTGAAATGGCGCTAACTCCAAAGCATCGAGTTGCGCGCGCGACTTATTCACTTCTGGCAAATCGCGATGCGAATCAACATGCGTATCACCATGACCTGGAAAATGTTTAACGCAGCACGCTACGCCTTCGGACAAACTACCTGCCATCCAAGCACTTGCTAAGCGCACTGCTTTCGCGGGTTCTGCACCGAATGAACGCTCAGAAATCACCGGATTATCAACGTTATTATTGAGATCAAGTACCGGCGCAAAATTCCAATTGAAACCCAACGACTTCACACTACGTGCCACTGCAGCACCAACTTCACGTGCCAAGTCTGCGTCGTCACTTGCCCCCAATGACATTGCTGCGGGTGGCTGTGGCACCCAAGTAGAACGCACAACCGCACCGCCTTCTTGATCGATACCAATCAAAGCTTCGGGGCCCATGACCACACGCAAATCCGCTGTGAATTGAGCTAACTGTTCTTGATTCACCATATTTTGACGGAACAGGCAAATCGCACGAATATGGTTATCGCGCAAATACTGTGCAACCTCTGGTTCCAAGCGCGTGCCTGGCATGCGGATCATAATCGATTGCCCGGCGATCTTGCGCGCTTCTTCGCGACTGATAATTGTCTTTGTCATTGCTTGTGTCTGTTCACTCATTTCACTGCCCCATCCATGCCACGCATAAAAAATCGTTGTGTCAATAAAAATGCTACCAAAATTGGTGCCACTGTCAAAATCGTACCCGCGGCAATCACCCGTGTACTGCTGCCATAAGTGCCTCGTAAATACAGTACGCCTGCGGATAATGGAAAATCTTCAGGTTTACTCAAGACAATCGATGGCCAAATGTATTCATTCCACGCTTCCACCGCGGACAGTATGCCCACTGTGGCCAGCCACGGTGTAATTAAGGGCAATACGATTTTCCAAAAGATAATCCACTCCGATGCCCCATCGACACGAGCAGCATCAATCAAATCTTGTGGCACTTCATCAAAGGCTTGTTTCAATAGCAGTATCGACACCGCATTCACCACATTCGGCAATATCACTGCCGTATAAGAATTAACCAATCCCAACTGCGTCATGGTAATGAAGTTGACTAAAAAATTTACTTCTGAAGGCAACACCATGGTTGCCAAAATCAACGCAAAAATTAACTTTTTCCCGCTAAATTTCATGCGAGATAAAGGATACGCAGCAAGCGAACAAAATACGAGCTTCCAGGCAACGGTCAGCACCGTAATCCACAGTGAATTTTTGTAGAACGACCAAATCGGTATCACACTAAATACTTCGCTGAAATTATCGAAACTCACTGAGCGCGGTACAAAGCTCGGTGGGAATTCAAAAATATTTCCTTCGCTTGATATCGCTACGACAAAGGTCCACCAAAATGGAAACACACAAAGCAAAGCGAGCACAGACAGCACCATATAATGTGCCAAGATCTTGCTCAACCGATGTTTGCCTTTAATTAGTTTCATAAAAGTGATTAATGATCGTTTTCGATGCTTTCAGTGAAATTCAGGGTCAACGATGACGCGGTTTTAAATAACGTAGGCACAGTATCGCTATCGACATACACACCAGCGAAACCACAAAACTTGCAGCCAAACCGCGAGGCAGTTTCAAATGTTTCAAACCTTGATCATAGGCATAGTACAAGGCAGTGAATGTCGAATTCATTGGCCCACCTTGGGTTAACACATCGACTTCCTGATAGGCTTTAAGCGCCGCCAATACCGACATGATGCTACACACCATGATCGTTGGCATCAGCATAGGCACGGTAATTTTCCAAAACCGTTGCCAAGCATTAGCACCATCTAAGATCGCTGCTTCCTGCATCTCGCTGGGTATCGATTGCAATGCGGCGAGATACATCACCATATACCAACCTAGGCCACGCCATAACGACACAAACATAATCGCAAATAACGCAATACTATCGTCAGATAACCAACCAACTGGGGCGTTAATCGCATGTAGCTGCAGTAGCACATAATTCAACGCACCCTGCTCATGAAACATAAATCCCCACATAATGCCGACCACAGAAACCGTGGTCACAACAGGCACGTAATAGGCCGCCCGAAATAGGCGCATGCCCGGCATTTGATGGTTGACTAAAACCGCTAAGATGATCGCACAGATTTGTATCACCGGTACAATCAAGAGGAACAAGACGGAGTTTTTTAAACCGGTCAGAAACATATCGTTGGCAAAGATGTAGCGATAATTTGCTACACCCACCCAATGCGTTTCGCGCACCAAACTATAGTCTGTGAAGCTCAAGTAAGAGCCGTACAGCACTGGCCAAAAACCAAACATGGCAATCAACACAAGCGCAGGAGTTAAGAATAAGTAGGCGCTTAATCGATGACGGCGTATAAAATCGAGAGCGTTTTTTTTCATCGCGTCCCCATCAATTTCTTATTCCAAATCGCCACGGCTTCATCCATTGCCGATTGCGGGTCACGCTTACCAGTGACGCTCGCCTCTACCGCCTTCACTAAAAAACGACGCAACTCGTCATAGTCATCAATACCCGCCACATACAAGCTTCTCGAGTATTCCATCGAATTCGCCGCGACCGTTTGTGCCTTCTCTGCCGCGCCCTGCGTTGCAGATTTACCCTGCGTGCCAGTCTGCTGGAAATGCGGATCGGCCAGCGCTTTTCTTGTCGTTGGCATCACGTTAGCCAGCTTTGCAAAAGCGAGCTGGTTCGCGTCGTTAGTCAAGAATAAAGCAAACTCCGCGACGGCCGACAATTGCGCCTTCGGCACCCCCTTAGGGATCGCGAAATTGAACATCCAACCACCGTCAGCAAAGCCGGTAGGTCCAATCGGCGCTGGGAATATATCGGTCAGTGCATAGATCTCTTTCGAGTCCGCTTGTATACGACGTAATGCAGTTGGTGCCGACACCATCATGCCGAGGCGTCCCCCCAAATAAGCGTCCACCACCGCAGGAAAATTATCTTCAGCAAATAGCTTATCTTTGAGGAAGCCATTCGCTTGATAAGTCTGTTTCAGTTTAGCGATCAGGGCCATATGCGATGGCGAGTTAAACACCGCCTTGCCATTGACGATTAATGGCAAGCCTTCTTGCATCATGAAGCCATCAATTTTGCCTAAAGCAGGTGCATAACCAGCCTTGCCTGTCTTGGCGTAAATTTGTCGTGCGTAGGACAAGAGCTCGTCCATATTCTTCGGTGCTTGCGTCAAGCCAGCGGCGCCTAAAATCTGCTTGTTATAGGCCACCACGTTGACATTGCTATAGTGTGGGAAAGCATATAACTCCCCCCCAAAACGCACATCGCTTAATGCACCTTGTGTATAAGGATTAATTTGGGGCATCAATTGATCGATTGGCTGCAACAAGCCATCACGCGCCATTTCTTCCGCCCATGGCACACTCAAGTTGACCAAGGACGGTGGCGTGCCGGCCGCGATCGATGTGATCAGCTTCAGCTGCAAAATATCCCAAGGAAAATCAACCCACTCCACCTGCACTTGCGGGTGGGTGCGTTCATACTCTTTGACGAGTGTTTGAAAATAAGGAATAAATTTGGGTTTTAGACTCATGGTCCAAAACTCAATTTTTTGTCGAGCGACTGTCGATGTTTCGGCGGCGCTAGCAAGACTCCCAAAGAGAATCGAAGCTAACGCGAAGGCACACAAAAAAATCCGCCGAAATTTCATCTTTAAGGTCCGTCGCTTGTGAATTCATGCCCAACTTGATTGAACAACTTTGTACGGATATCAAGAACAATACTTACCGCACGAATTCAACAGAAATTCTCACTTCATGCATCAAAAAATAAGCCTGACGAGTACCGGCCCCACACTTTCCTCGCCAGGCAAAGGACTCACTAGTTCGTTTTTGTCACTTTACTCAAGTGACGTGGTTTGTCTGGATCTAGGCCACGTGCTACTGACAGATGCGCTGCCATGACATAGAAAGACTGAATCGCCGCAATTGGATCAAGATCTGGCGTAGCCGCTGTCGCGAGTGTCAAATTACGTTCTTTGACATCGGCAGGCGCAGCCAACAAGACATTCGCGCCACGACCGCGCATCTCCTCAGCTAAGGCGATTAAGCCTGCTTGTGCCGGACCACGGGTTGCGAAAATTAATAATGGGTAACCATCATCGATCAAGGCCATCGGACCATGTTTAATTTCGGCACCACTAAACGCCTCTGCTTGAATCACGGAGGTTTCTTTAAACTTCAGTGCAGATTCCAAAGCAACTGAAAAACTAATACCACGACCAACCACCATGATGCGTTCCGCTGGAACCAAAACATCTAGCGCATTGGACCAATCAAGTTTCGTTGCTGCTTCGAGTACCTGTGGTAATTCTTCGATGCCTGCTAGGAAGCTAGCGTCGTTTTGCCAATGACCAGCAAGACGTGCGCCCGCCACCAAAGAGGTAATAAAACTCTTGGTCGCTGCTACGCTCAACTCAGGACCTGCATGCAAAGGCATTGTCCACTGTGCGGCATTGGCGAGCGGCGAATTCGCGTCATTCACCAAAGCAACCGTTGATGCACCGCCTTCGCGGAAAAAACGAATCGGCTCCACAACATCTGGACTTTGCCCTGACTGTGAGATGGCAATTGCCAAGGCATTGCGCACAAGTAGAGGCGCACTATTCAAAGTAACCAAAGACATCGGCAGTGAAGCAACGATATGACCCAAGCGCGACATAATCAGGTAGGCGGCATAGTTGGCTGCATGATCGGAACTTCCGCGCGCAACCGTGACAACTGAAGACGGTGGCGTAGCACGCAAATACTTTCCAAGTTCGGCTAATCTTTCACCATCATGCGCCAATTGCGCAGCAACGAATTCTCCTGAGGAACACGCTTCCTTAAGCATCTTTGAGGTCAATTTTCTCTCCTTCTATATAAACAGCGATCAGATTTAAGTCGCGATCAAGAACTACCAGGTCGGCATACGCATCGGCCTGCAAACGTCCG
>CANHZI010000221.1 GCA_947464955.1 Oxalobacteraceae bacterium | reverse complement strand
CTTTTTTGCTGTATTGGTGAAATTTTCACGTGCTAGCATTCTTTGTTCAGGGGTTAGTTTAACCCATGCGGCGACACGCTCCTGAACGCGTTTTTGCTCTTCAGGTTTCATTGAAGGGTATTTGTCAGCAATCCCCAGCCATTTCTTTTGGCGCAAGGAGTCCATGGTATCCCATTCGCTAGCCAAAGCGGCCAAAGCGGCTTTTTGGTCTGCGTTCAGTTTTTCCCATTTGATATTCGTATTGCTTGGGCTTGCTGCAATGGGTGCTGCAGCACGGGCGCTCGGTGTAAGTGCAACAAACGCATACACGATACTCGCAACGAGCGCGCCGAAGATGAGGCTACTTTGAATGATAGGTAACTTGCGTTGAAGCACGTTTATTCCTCAGTTTTTTGTTCCGCAGGTTTATTGTCTTTGTTTAAATAGGCGTTAAACCCATTGTCGACATAGGCGTCAGGTGGTAGTTCATCCACAAGTACCGCAGCATCAATCTCTGCTAAGTCGTTAATTTGTTGCTGCTGCTCGTATTCGTAGATTCCATACAAACCGACGGCAAGCACGATCATCGGCAGAGAAAATACCAGCTTCTTGATCCAAGATTTTTGTGAAATTGAACGGCCATTATTGCCTGCCAAGATGCCGCCAAACGCTAAAGCAGCGACTGGGCTAGCTTCTTTCTTGCGTGACAAGGCGAGTTCGCGTGCTTTTGCAAGACGTTCTAAGGTAGGCTCAGGAATGTTTTCAGCAGATTCCGTCATCGCACGGCGTACTTTATAGGCAAAGTCAATGTCTGCTTTTTCTTTTGCGTAAGTCATAAGTGAACTCCTAAGGCTTTAAGTGCGGCGGCTAATGCGTGTGTTGCTCGAGAGCAATGGGTTTTGACGCTACCTTCAGAGCAACCCATGGCTAATGCTGTCTCGGCGACATCCATGTCTTCCCAATAACGCATGAGGAAGGCTTCGCGTTGACGCGTTGGAAGTTTTTTTATTTCTTCGTCGATGATGTTGAGAACTTGTTCTCTTTCTAACTTATTTTCAGTGGATTCTGCAGCTTCACTGCCTTCTTCCGGTGCGTAACTTTCCAATAAATCAAAATTGTCATCTTCTTGATTGGATGGTGTGATGTTAGAAAATAAACTCACCCAGTTGTTCCTTACTTTTTCTCGACGGAAAAAATCAAGAATAGTGTTTTGAAGGATTCTTTGAAAGAGCAGTGGCAGTTCATCTGCAGGTTTATCACCATATTTTTCAGATAACTTAATCATGGAATCTTGCACAATATCCAATGCAGATTCCTCATTGCGCACCATATATACGGCGTGCTTGAATGCACGACGCTCTACGCCTTCGAGGAAGTTTGATAATTCTTTGTTTGTAGCCATTCGGAGGGTAGATTTCTCTATGCCTTAGTAATCGTCTTCAGCTTCGCAAAGAGTAATGCCTATAAAAGATTTTGCTGGGTTTTTGATGTCGCATAACGTAAGAGACAGAAATGCGGTTGACTTAATTAAATGATTAACGAAGTTGATCAAAAATTGCAAACTGATTGGCGAAGCACCAAAAGTGCGCACATGCTAACAAAAAAAGACCGTCATGTCCTGCAGTTTTATGGCGAAACTGGCTTTGCCGAATATTTTTATTCAGTTTTTGTTGAAAGTATCTTAAATATACTTGACCAAATTGTTGCATCGCAGTACTGTAGAGCCTCGTCCCAAAATCTCGGGGCACACACACTTATTGATTTGGCCCACAATGCCTTTGTCAATAAGTCACTATCAGTAAATTGTTAGTAGCTGTTTGTTCTAACCCATGCCACAAGCGTGAGAAATTAAAGATTTCTTAGCTATACCCTGACCGCACGAGTCGCCATTAAGCTTTGCCTGGAATATTGTCCAACGGATAGTAGAAGGGGAGAGTGACCGCACAAAAAGGAACGTCAGTTGACTGCTTTTGAAACTTGAATTTCGTCAGGAAAGAACATCCGATCAATCTCCAATGGACCTTGAAAGGAAACAAGATGAGTTCAGAACGACCGTCCGATCGTCAATCGGATCGCGGTGCTGAAAGAAATTCAGACCGCAACACAGAGTACACTGGCGCAGAAATTCTCGTGAAGTGTCTCGCAGAAGAGGGTGTAGAACACGTATTCGGATATCCGGGTGGTGCTGTTCTTTACATCTATGACGCGATTTTTAATCAGCGTAAATTTCAACACGTACTAGTTCGTCACGAGCAGGCTGCCATTCATGCTGCAGATGCTTATTCTCGTTCGTCCAACAAAGTCGGCGTCGCTTTGGTGACATCCGGCCCTGGCGTAACGAATGCAGTGACTGGATTAGCGACAGCGTACATGGATTCTATTCCCATGATCGTTATTTCTGGACAAGTGCCTAGTCATGCCATTGGTGAAGACGCCTTCCAAGAGTGCGACACCGTGGGTATCACTCGTCCGTGTGTGAAGCATAATTTCTTGGTCAAGGATGTCCGTCAATTGGCAGAGACAGTAAAGAAAGCTTTCTTTATTGCGACCACAGGACGTCCAGGCCCAGTCTTGATCGATATCCCAAAAGATATCAGTAATCAAAAGACGACCTATCACTATCCAAAAGAAATTGAAATGCGTTCATATCGCCCAGTCGATAAAGGACACGCAGGACAAATTCGTAAAGCAGTTCAATTGTTGTTGCAAGCTGAGCGACCGATGATTTACACCGGCGGCGGTGTGATCTTGGCGAATGCGGCACCAGAACTCAATAAATTGGTTGATCAGTTGGGTTTCCCCGTCACTAATACCTTGATGGGCTTGGGTGGTTATCGTGCTACCGACGACAAATTTGTTGGCATGCCCGGTATGCACGGTACATACGAAGCGAATATGGCGATGCAGCACTGTGATGTGCTGATTGCGATCGGTGCTCGTTTTGATGATCGTGTAATCGGTAATCCTAAACATTTCGCTTCGCATCCACGTAAAATTATTCACGTGGATATTGATCCTTCGTCCATTTCGAAGCGGGTAAAGGTTGATATTCCTATCGTTGGAAATGTGAAGGACGTTTTGGTCGAAATGCTCTCCCAATTATCGACAGGTGAGTCAAAGCCAAACACGAAAGCCTTGGCTGATTGGTGGAAGCAAATCAATAAATGGCGTGCACAAGATTGCTTGGGTTATGAGCAGTCATCCACCATCATCAAACCGCAATCAGTGATTCAGAAAGTATGTGAGCTGACGAAGGGCGACGCATTTATTACCTCTGACGTCGGTCAGCATCAAATGTGGGCAGCGCAGTACTATAAATTTAATCAGCCGAAACGCTGGATCAACTCCGGTGGCCTTGGCACCATGGGTGTTGGTTTGCCTTATGCAATGGGTGTGCAAATGGCGAACCCAGATGCGACTGTCGCTTGCGTTACAGGTGAAGCCTCTATTCAAATGTGTATTCAAGAGTTGGCAACTTGTAAGCAGTATCATTTGACACCAAAAATTATTCTCTTGAACAATCGTGCTTTAGGCATGGTACGTCAGTGGCAGCAAATCGATTACGCGGGTCGTTACTCCGAATCCTACATGGATTCATTGCCCGACTTTACTCGTCTGGTGGAGGCATACGGGCACGTTGGGATGAAGATTGAAAATCCAGCTGATGTCGATGGTGCTTTGCAAGAAGCGTTCGCGATGAGGGATAAGTTGGTCTTCATGAATTTCATTACAGATCAGGACGAGAAAGTTTGGCCTATGGTGAAAGCCGGTAAAGGTCTCACTGAAATGTTGCTTGGTTCGGAGGATTTGTAATGAGACACATTATCTCTGTATTGCTCGAAAACGAAGCGGGCGCCTTGTCGCGTGTGGTAGGTTTGTTCTCTGCGCGTGGCTATAACATCGAAACTTTAACGGTCGCTCCGACCGAAGACGCAACCCTGTCGCGTATGACGATTGTCACGACAGGTTCTGACGATGTGATTGAACAAATCACCAAACACTTAAATCGCTTGATTGAGGTGGTGAAGGTCGTCGACTTAACTGAAGGTGCCCACATTGAGCGAGAACTCATGCTCATTAAAGTGCGAGCCGTTGGTAAAGAGCGTGAAGAAATGAAGCGTACTGCGGATATCTTCCGTGGGCGCATCATCGATGTGACTGAGAAAAGCTACACCATAGAATTGACTGGCAACAAAGGGAAACTCGATGCTTTCATCGACTCCATTGAGCGCACGGCGATTCTAGAGACGGTTCGTACCGGTGGATCAGGTATTGGCCGTGGTGAACGCATCCTCAAGGTTTAATCAGATCTAGCAGAAGAAGTAAAACCGCACAGGCGCAGAGGATGCAGAGTATTGCAAGCTCTTCCTCTACGCACTCGGTGTCTCTGCGGTTCAGATTGTCACCTGACATAAAGTTCAATTTCGTTTTTCGATTATTTACATACAATTTAATTTAATAGGATATCAACATGAAAGTTTTTTACGATAAAGATTGCGATCTCTCTTTGATCAAAGGCAAAAAAGTTGCCATCATAGGCTACGGTTCTCAAGGTCATGCACACGCCTTGAATATGAGTGAATCTGGCTGCCAGATCACTGTCGCTTTGCGTAAAGGTGGCGCATCTTGGGATAAAGCAAAAAATGCAGGCTTGAAAGTTGCTGAAGTTAATGACGCGGTGAAAGAAGCAGACGTCATCATGATCCTTCTGCCAGATGAAAATATCGCTCAGGTTTACAACGAAAATGTTGCGCCTCACGCAAAACAAGGTGCGGTATTGGCATTCGCTCATGGCTTCAATGTTCATTACGGTCAAGTCGTGCCGCGTGCAGATATGGATGTGATCATGATCGCTCCTAAGGCGCCTGGTCACACAGTGCGTGCGACTTATACACAAGGTGGTGGTGTACCGCATTTAGTTGCGGTTTATCAAGACAAGTCTGGTTCTGCACGTGATATCGCATTGTCTTATGCGATGGCAAATGGTGGTGGTCGCGCTGGTATCATCGAAACCAATTTCCGTGAAGAGACAGAGACTGATTTGTTCGGCGAACAAGCTGTTTTGTGTGGCGGTGCAGTGGAGTTGATCAAAGCGGGTTTTGAAACTTTGGTTGAAGCCGGATATGCACCGGAGATGGCGTATTTTGAGTGTTTGCATGAATTGAAATTGATTGTTGACTTGATCTATGAAGGCGGTATCGCCAACATGAATTACTCAATTTCAAACAATGCGGAATACGGTGAATATGTGACAGGCCCACGCGTCGTTACAGCGCAAACCAAAGAGGCAATGCGTCAGTGTTTGAAGGACATTCAAACGGGTGAATATGCGAAGAGCTTCATCTTGGAAAACAAGGCTGGAGCGCCAACTTTGATTTCACGTCGTCGCTTGAATTCAGAGCATCAAATTGAACAAGTCGGCGCTAAGTTGCGTGCGATGATGCCTTGGATTGCTAAGAACAAGATGGTTGATCAGTCAAAGAACTGATTATTTATTTTATCAAGACATCATTCAG
>CANHZI010000220.1 GCA_947464955.1 Oxalobacteraceae bacterium | reverse complement strand
TTAACTTTAGTTTTATTCAGCCATGGAATCTAAGCGCAACCCAGTTCAAATTATTCCCCCGAGATAGCTTCGGGTATTTGGCTTTTTTCACACTGAAAATTACTCTCTTCGTGTGGGCGGGGCGCATATTGGCTACTTCTGAAGTTCTCAAATTCGAGCAATCAACAAACTGGTTTGGAATTGCTTTCCGCCACCCGATTTCAATTGGTTTGTTCGCGGCCCTACTTTTCGGATGGATGACCTATTCCAAGGTAAATAGTGAGGTAGCACAACAAGGTGTTGCCAGAGCTCGAATCGAGTATGGGGCTCAATTTAACTACACGGCAACCGCCGTCAAAACAAAGCAAAAGCTTGTTGGACCAACACACTCCGTTGCAGTCACTGCCTGGAATCAGGAAAAAATTCTGTTCATCGAAGAACACTGGACAGAAAAAGAAACGGCGCAAGCCAATTGAGCTTGCGCCGTTTTAGATCTCAAATTCTGGAATTACTTCGCCATCACCTTATTTTGCGCATCCAACCAAGTTTTCAGTGGTGCGAAATAGTCTAACATCGCTGTCGCATCTAACTTCTCTTCCCCTGACACTGCTTTCAAGGCTTCATTCCATGGGCGGCTTGTGCCCATCTCGAGCATCGCTTGGAATTTCTTACCGGCCGCTTTGTTTTCATAAATCGAGCAACGATTTAATGGGCCGCTATAGCCAGCTTCGCGGCACAGAGCACGATGCAATTGGAATTGCAAAATCGTTGCTAGGAAATAGCGTGCGTATGGTGTGTCGGAAGCGACGTGGTATTTAGCACCGGCATCAAAACCGTTCGCAGCACTTGGCGCTGGACGCTTTACGCCTTGATACTTCTCGCGCAATTCCCACCAAGCTTTGTCGTAGTCGGCTGGTTTGACTTGGCCAGCATAGACTTTCCAACGCCATTGATCGACCAAGTAAGCAAACGGTAAGAACGCCACCTTTTGTAAGGCACGATCCATCAATACGCCCACATCTTGCGATGCATCTGGCACTTCTTTGATCAAACCTAATTTATGCAAGTACTCTGGCGTGACTGACAAAGCCACAGTATCACCAATCGCTTCATGGAAACCATCATTCGCACCACCTTTAAACAGTGGCGATTGTTTGCGATAAGCGAGGTCGTAATAAATGTGACCAAGCTCGTGATGAATCACCAAAAAGTCCTCGGTGGTTTGGTTGATGCACATCTTGATACGCACGTCTTTGTCACCATCGACATCCCAAGCCGAAGCGTGACACACCACTTCGCGATCACGCGGTTTCGTCAATTGTGAGCGCTCATAAAACGATGCGGGCAAAGCCTCCATGCCAAGTGAAGTATAAAAACCTTCAGACATCTTCGTCATCGCTTTGGCGTCGATATTCTTTTGCTTGAGCGTTTCAGCGATATCGAGATTGGCTGCAGGGCCTTGTGGCTTGACGATAGGGTACAAATTTTCCCAACCTTGTGACCACATATTGCCAAACAAGTGGGCCGGAATCGGACCATTGTCTGGCACCTCATCTTTGCCATAGGTTTGTTGTAGCTTCAAGCGCACATATTGATGCAGGGAGTCGTACAAAGGCTTCACTTGCTGCCACAAGCGTTCTGTCTCGGCGGCAAACGCTTCTGGTGGCATATCGTATTGTGAACGCCACAACGCACCGGTGTCGGCAAAACCCATTTCACGCGCACCTTTATTCGACACGTCTACGTATTGCGCGTAGCTGTCTTTGTAGCTGCTAGCCGTCTGATGCCAGCCTAACCACGCTTCTTTCATCTCAGCAGGATTGCGGCTCTTCGCCAAAATCGCTTCGAGCTGACCGAGGTTTAAACAAGTCGATTCATCACCTGGCGTTTTGCAGTATTTACCTTTGCCGTAAGCACCGTTCATTTGCGCCGACAATTTCGCATAGTCTTCGCGGTCTTTATCATTGCTGAGGCTCAAGCTCAATTGCAGTAATTTCAGCTTACGCTTGTTTTCAGCAGACAGCGGTAGCTTGTTATAGCGACGTGCTTGCAAAGCGATCTCGCCCATTGCACCAATCGCTTGTTCATTGGCTTGCGACGCGATTGCTTCAGTATCATCCGTGATATGGGTCTCATAGACCCAGGCCGCACGTTGTGCCGTGTTACCGAGCTTTTCTAAGCGGGCTTCAGCGTCTTTTAAGAATTTTTCGGCCTCGGCTACGGTCGGAGCACCTTTTTTATTGGCGGCTTCAGCCAACATTGGCATATTGAACATCGCGATCGCAGCGACAGCTGCAGCGATTTTGGTTTGATAGAACATCGCTCTTCCTTCTCTTGCGCAAAAATCGCAAGCTTACACCCTGCAGACACAAATAGCTGGCTAATTTGTCATTATTCTTGTCACTTTTTTTCCAACTCGAATGATAATTTCTATGCCAGTGGACAGCCCAAAGTTCGGCAAACCCACTACACTCATCATTATCGGTTATCATACAACTCATATTTTCATGCAGGCTATCTGATTCAAGGCTTATGAGTAACTTAAACAGCACTTCTCTTCCCATTCCTGGTCGCAGCAAACCGCGCAACTTGGCACAGGCTGTAGTTGAACATATTACGGAATCGATACGCAACGACAGTCTCAAAACTGGCGAGAAACTGCCGACAGAATCGGAAATCATGCAAATTTACGGTGTCAGTCGCACCGTGGTGCGCGAGGCGATTTCGCATTTAAAAGCAGCAGGCTTTGTAGAGACGCGTCATGGCATCGGCACTTTCGTTTTGCCACCACCGAAGACTGGCATGGGCCTGCCGCATGAATCGATGGTGACCATACGTGATGTACTCGATATCTTGGAAATCCGTATTAGCCTAGAAACCGAAGCCGCTTGGCATGCAGCGACTCGCCGTAGTGAAGAGCAGATTCAAGCGCTGGCTGAAGTATTACGGGTCATGCAAACAGCCCAAGAAAATCAACAGAACTCGGTCGATGCCGACGTCCAGTTTCACCTCCTAATTGCACAAGCCACCGGCAATGCCTACTTCGTCGATTTGCTGAGTCAACTCGGCCGAACGATTATTCCACGCGCCCGCATCAACACCGCCCTACTCGCCGAAGGTGAGCCGCAGTCATACTTGCAAAGGGTAAGACACGAACATGAAGACATCTACCAAGCGATACTGCGCAAAGATCCAGAAGCGGCACGTGCGGCGATGCGCACCCATTTAAGCCATAGCCGTGAACGCTTGCGTCGAGCGCAGGAGTTACTCGAGCCTGAAGAGGAGAATGCTGCTCCTAACTGATTCAACTGCCACATACTAGACGACGCTGGATCCCTGCCTTCGCAGGGATGACGCTCCCACCTTCTGCACTCAAACCCAAAGCCTCTCCTTCCATTAACGGCAAACCATAGGGCTTCAGGCAACACCATCCCCTCAATTTACTACAGCCAACAAGACCGACTTCCAACAGCAAGACATTACCAACTAGGCCATAAAAATAAGATTTTTAAGCGAGTGCTTGTATTTCCCAATTTTAAGTTGTACGATGACGTATCTCTTAAATGATTTTATGCTTCTTTTGTAACAAAACAACAAGTTTCATCATCGAACACCTTCCATTCTTTTATTTCTGGAGACGCCATGCATCCGCTCGAACTTAAACAAATCCTCTCTTCTGGCTTATTGTCTTTCCCTATTACCGACTTTGATGAGCAAGGTGACTTCCGTGCTGATACTTATATCGAGCGTTTGGAATGGCTAGCACCGTATGGCGCGAGTGCTTTGTTTGCAGCGGGCGGTACTGGTGAATTCTTTTCACTGACTTCAGGTGAATACAGCGACATCATTCGCACTGCGGTACAAACTTGCGCAGGCAAAGTGCCTATCTTGGCCGGCGTGGGCGGCCCTACACGTCAAGCAATCGCCTTGGCACAAGAAGCGCAACGTTTGGGCGCACAAGGCCTGTTGTTGTTACCCCATTACTTAACAGAAGCGAGCCAAGATGGCTTGGTGGCGCACGTCGCCGAAGTCTGCAAATCGATCAACATTGGTGTGGTGGTATACAACCGTGCTAACTGCCGTTTGACGCCTGATTCTTTAGAGCGCTTGGCCAATATGTGCCCGAACTTAATCGGTTTTAAAGACGGTATCGGTGACATTGAATTAATGGTATCGATCTGGCGTCGCATGGGTGATCGCTTTAGCTACTTGGGCGGTTTGCCAACAGCGGAAGTGTATGCCGCTGCTTACAAAGCCATCGGCACGCCTGTGTATTCTTCTGCGGTATTTAACTTCGTACCCAAATTAGCGATGGACTTCTACCACGCCACTGCCGCCGATGACCATGTCACCACGAATCGTTTGATCGACGAATTCTTCCTGCCATACTTAGAGATTCGTAATCGCAAGGCGGGTTATGCTGTGAGTATCGTCAAAGCTGGCGCACGTTTGGTTGGCCATAGCGGCGGCCCTGTACGCGCCCCACTCACAGATTTGACTGCAGAGGAAGATGAAATGTTACGTCAGCTGATTTTGAAACAAGGCGCGCAATAAAGCTATTTAATACGTTCCGGTGTTAGCATCTTGTCGCATGCATTTGTGGATGCGACTCCGCAAAACCCAGACAGTAAATCGTTACTATAGATTGGACTTACGCAAAATTGCGCTGGCTAGGCGTGGAGCCGAAGACAGCGCGTTAGCACGGCGAGGCGAACACAACAACGCCAGCGTTTATTTTGCAAAGTCGAATAGTGGAATATTGATTAAGAGAAGGACTTACGCAAAATTGCGATGGCTAGGCGTGGAGCCGAAGACAGTGCGTTAGCACGGCGAGGCGAACACAACAACGCCAACGTTTTTTTGCAAAGTCGAATAGTGAAATATTGATTAAGAGAAGGACTTACGCAAAATTGCGCTGGCTAGGCGTGGAGCCGAAGACAGTGCGTTAGCACGGCGAGGCGAACACAACAACGCCAGCGTCTGTTTTGCGTAAGTCCTAAAAAATAAAAAGGAAACACCATGTCAATTCAGGGCAACATGATCATCGGCCAACAACGTCGTTTCGGACAAGCAGGCCAATTGAAAGCGATCAATCCTGCAACGAATACCGAAATCGAACCCGCATTTGGTTTAGCCAATGCAGCCGATGTGGAACAGGCATGCCAACTGGCACGTGAAGCCTTTGACCAGTATCGCGAAACAACGCCAGAACAACGCGCCGTTTTCTTAGAGACGAGTGCTGACGAAATTCTCGCGCTGGGCACTAGTCTGATTGACCGTGCACATCAAGAAACAGGTTTGCCCATTGCGCGTTTGGAAGGCGAACGTGGTCGTACCATGAATCAATTGCGCTTGTTCGCCAAAGTGGTTCGCGATGGCTACTACCTCAATGCGACACTCGACAGCGCCTTACCTGAACGTACGCCACCACGCCCTGATCTGCGCATGCGCAAAATTGCGATCGGCCCGGTCGCGGTGTTTGGTGCATCGAATTTTCCTCTAGCCTTTTCTGTTGCCGGTGGTGATACAGCCTCTGCGCTCGCTGCGGGTTGCCCTGTTGTGGTGAAAGCGCATAGCGCGCATCTCGGTACTTCCGAATTAGTGGCACAAGCGATTCAAACGGCTGCTGCCAAATGCCACATGCCTGAAGGTGTATTTTCATGCTTGATTGGTGATGGTCGTCAGATCGGCCAGAGCTTGGTCAGCCATGCAGCGATCAAGGCCGTTGGGTTTACAGGTTCGCGTCAAGGTG
>CANHZI010000219.1 GCA_947464955.1 Oxalobacteraceae bacterium | reverse complement strand
TGGCAATCCTAACCCCGTGTCGGCAACTGTCAACATCAAACATTGATGTTCGATTCTGGCGCTGACCGTGACTTTGCCGCCTTCGACTTTCGGTTCAAGGCCGTGTTTAATTGCGTTTTCTACCAGCGGTTGCAATAGCATGGGAGCGATCTCTTTACTCTCAAGTTCAGCGGGTAATTCGATGGCATAAGTTAGACGTTTTCCCATGCGAATTGCGAGTAATTCGAGATAGGCATGCATCAATTCGAATTCATGCTTGAGTGTGGTTTTCTCCGTACGTGCGGAATTGAGCGTTGCCCGCAGGTAGCGTATCAGTTGCTCTAACATGTATTGCGCACGTTCTGTATCAATTGCGATCAAACCTTGTAAGTTCGCCAGCGTATTAAACAACATGTGTGGCTCAATTTGCGCTTGTAATAGCTGTAGTTGCGCTTGCAAGGCTTGACGCTCAATCGCGGCAGTACGTGCTTTTTCTTTCTCTTGGGCGAGCTTGATGTCGTTTAGTTTGTTTTGATTCCAGAAGAAGATGCCCGCGAATAGGCTAATAAATGCACTCACGACGATCGGTGCTCGGTTGCCGCTTTGCATCAGTGTGACAAAGCTTGGCGCATCAATTCCATACAAGAAAAGACCGATAGAGCTTCCAATGAAATAGCCGACAGGTGCGGCAGCGATGCAAATCAACATAAACGCGATGCGATTGGGTTCTTGCTTTCGCCATATGAGGTAGCTGGACAGCGAGATCACGCCATTAATGGAAAAACCGATGAGCATGGAAAACACCCACACCATGAAGAAGCCCTGCTTGGAGTGTAAAACTAACTTAACGAAAATGGCGATTAAAGTGTTTAACGCCACCATCATGCCGATCTCGCGCATGATTTTTTCTCTAGTGAGGGTACTAAAACGATAGCTCATCTTCATGTGAATCCTGTTGTACTAAGCATTTGGCCATGTGGGCACGTCGAAGTATAAAGCTTAGGCTAAGGACTAGGCTAGGAGAAAAGTTTGCGACAAAATCGCGAAAAACGTCGCCAATGGAGATTGATTAGCGTGAAGCGGGAAGCGTCGTAGACAAGAAAAGAGCGAGGTGGCACTTTGTGGGAAGTGCTTACGCTCGCTCAAATGGGGGTGATAAAGGGAAATTCGTGGTGAATAATGTTTTCGTTTAGGTGATGCGAACTACTTGTATTGCGGTCCTGTCAGCAAGAAACCACCGCCTTGATAGATGGTAGTGATATCGTCCGCTGCAGGGTAGTCGCTACTGTCGGGGAATTTATGCGCAAAGACGGTTGAGCTGTCTTTGGCTTGGAAGCCGAGATGAGCAGCATAGCGATTGTCCCACCAGCTTGCCGGGTTATTCGACACGCCAAAACTAATGGTGTGACCAACGCGTGGCGCGAATACGGCGCAGCGTAGATGTTCAACTAGGTCGTCGTAGCTAAAATAGGTCACCATCATGCGCTTATTGATCGGCTCTGGGAATGAAGAGCCGATGCGGATACAGACGGTTTCAATGCCAAAGCGGTCGTAGTAGTAGCGCGACAGGCTTTCACCAAAACATTTACTGATACCATACATACCATCAGGGCGGGTCGGCATACTAGCGTCGATATAGTCGGTGGTTTTGTAGTAGCCAACCACATGGTTAGAGCTGGCAAAGATCACGCGCTTTACTTTTGCTAGGTGCACTGCTTCATAAATATTGTAGGTGCCTTGAATATTCGCTGCCATGATGGCTTCGAAGTTGTTTTCTGTGGAGATGCCACCGAAATGCAACACAACGTCGACATCTTTCATTAATTCGTGCACGGCGGCTTTGTTGGAGAGATCGCACTGGACGATTTCTTCGCCTTCTTGCGCATCGCCCATAGGGCTGATGTCAGAGAGGCGAATGATATCTGCCCAAGGCTTGATACGTTCGCGCAAAATCTTACCTAAGCCGCCAGCCGCGCCAGTGAGGAGAATGCGTTTAAAAGGTTTGATTGGTGCAGTACTCATGACTTCCTCAAATTTAAGTTTAGCTTTACAGAGATGAATTCGGTGAATGTTGGGGCTATTAGGTAATCGGTGCAGGGTTAAACAGCACTAAAGAGTTGTGCAGCTTCCAGTGTTCAGCCCAAGTCTTTTTGCCGCTGGCGACATCGAGCATAAAGTGGAATAATTCCCAACCTACGTCGCTAATGCTACTTTCGCCACTGGCGATTTTTCCTGCGTTAATGTCCATTAGATCATGCCAACGTTTGGCTAGATCATTACGCGTGGCGACTTTGATGACAGGCACAGCAGCTAGGCCATACGGTGTACCGCGACCTGTAGTGAACACGTGCATATTCATACCAGCCGCGAGCTGTAAGGTGCCGCAGATAAAATCACTAGCCGGTGTTGCTGCGTAAATGAGACCTTTGCTCGTCAATTTTTCGCCTGGGGATAAGACACCGGTAATCGCGCTGCTACCGGATTTGACGATAGAGCCCATGGCTTTTTCGACGATATTAGATAAGCCGCCTTTTTTGTTGCCCGGTGTGGTGTTGGCGCTACGATCGACGCCACCACGCTTCAAGTAGTTGTCGTACCACTCCATTTCACGAATCATGGCAGCGGCAATTTCTGGAGTGGCAGCACGAGAGGTCAGTTGGTCGATGCCATCGCGCACTTCCGTCACTTCTGAAAACATCACCGTAGCGCCAGCGCGTACTAATAGATCTGTAGCGAAGCCGACAGCTGGGTTTGCTGTTACACCGGAAAACGCATCGCTACCACCGCATTGCACGCCAATCACCAGATCAGAGGCAGGGCAAGTCTCACGACGACGTTGATTCAATACTTCTAACTGTTGTTCTGCGGTTGCCATGATCGATTGAATCATCGAATCAAAACCCACGTGCTCAGCATCTTGCAAACAAACGACAACAGGTTCAAAAGAATTGGTGTTGGCGCTTTGGATAGGAATGGCAGCCTTCGGAAATAAGCGATTCGGTTGCAGTTTTTCGCAGCCCAAGCTCACCACCATGGCTTGTCCGCCGAAGTTAGGGTTGAGGCTGATATTGCGTACTGTGCGAATCGGAATCTGCGCATCAGGGGCGTCGATCGCTACACCGCAACCATAAGTATGATCAAGTCCAATCACATCATCGACATGCGGATATTTTGGGAGTAATTCTTGTTTGATGCGTTTGACAGCGAATTCGACCACACCCGCCACACATTGCACGGTGGTGGTGATCGCCAAAATATTGCGTGTGCCTACACTGCCATCCGGGTTACGGAAGCCTTGAAAGGTATAGCCTTCGAGTGCTGTAGTCTCTGCCGCTGGACGGTTGGCGATAGGTAGATCTTCTAAAGTACGTGCAGGCGGAAGTTGGACCAAGGCTTCTTGTATCCAGCGACCACGTTCTATATTTTCTGTGGCAAAACCGATGGTGACGTTATAGCGAATGATTTTTTCTTGCGCACCGATATCAGACAAGGCTACTTTATGACCTTGCGGAACGTATTCTTTTAAGCTCAAACCGCAGGGAAAAATGGTGCCGGCAGGAAGTCCACCATCATTGACGACGATCGCGACATTGTCGTTGTCGTGCATGCGAATATACAGCGGTGTGAGGGTTTCGTTTGCCATGTTGATCTCTTGTCCTTTTCTCGTTTCCAGACCGCAGCACAATTATTGTGAGGATGCTTCTTGAGTGAGTTATCAGTCAATCTGCTCAAGCACAGATCTAGCTCTCAAGCTCAATGTCGTCCCTACGCAATGCTTGTATTACGCCCCCCATGTTTGCGATGTTGTACCGGTTTACTTGAACTTGAGTGTTATTTGTAGACCAATTTCATAATCGGTCTGACCACTCAAATTGTGCCGATACTGCATCCGTTCTTCTTGGCAAGTATTCGCAATAGTTCGAGGAGGAAGCGCAGAAATCCTAGCGATTCACTCAAACCTTTGCTTGTTTTTTTTAAGTTGTTGTGGCGAGTATGCCATTGAAAAAAATATTTGGCTAGTCCAGATTGCATAATTGGTCTAACCACATTAGAATGGCCTGACCAAATACAACACCATGTTCTTAATATGATAAGAAAAGCCTCTACCGCCTCTGAGCAATCCGGTCACGAGCCGCGTTTGTATCGTGTAGTGGCCGACAAAATACAAGTCTTGATTCAGAAAGAGAGTATCGGTGCCGGAGAGCGCTTGCCATCTGAGCGAGATTTAGCAGCGAAGTTATCGGTGAGCCGCGCTTCGTTGCGGGAAGCGATCTTGGCTTTGGAGTTGGGTGGCGTGGTTGAAGTGCGTGGCGGTTCGGGCGTGTACATCTGTGAGCAAATTCAAGAACCGGATGTGCCCGAGGTGGGGCCTGGTCCATTTGAAGTGTTGTCGGCACGTCGCTTGATCGAGCCCGAAGTGGCGGCAATTGCAGCTCGGGTGGCAACTGACAGTGCGATTGATTCGATTTTGAAAGCAGCGCTTGAAATGGAAAAGCATCATGCGGACCAATCGAGCAACGAACGTGCAGATCGAGAGTTTCATGTGTCGATTGCACGAGCAACAGGGAATAGCGCTTTGGTGGGAACGGTGGAGTACTTGTGGGATCAACGTGGTCGTTTGTGGCATCGCTTAAAGGAGCATTTTCAAACAGAAGAGTTGCGTCATGTCACTTTGACTGATCATCGAGATGTTTTGGAAGCGATAGCAGCACATGACCCCGCAGCAGCGCGCAAGGCGATGCGAGCCCATTTAGAGCGTGTGACACGCACATTCTCGCGAGGTTAAATCAAACTTTGATTCGCCTTAACAAGTCGTAGAGGCCGGTGTGGTTTCAGTAGTCTAGTTTTTGTGTTGAGAAGTGAAATGAGAAAACAGTAGGGCTGATCTCGAATGTAGTGCTCAGATCAGCAAATCGGACCGGCGAGACCTCGATGCGGCACATAGCCACATCTTCGTCGACGCGGCACAGAGTACGCGAGGTGCTCCAACTAGGGTTTTTTGCTCATCCCCATATGAGTGTTGATTAAAATTAGTAGGAGACAATAATGAAAACGAACAAGAAGACTAGCTTGCAAAAGTTAAGCTTATCCGCCATCACCGTTGCGGTGTTAAGTGTGATCGGTCAAAGCCAAGCACTAGCGCAAGAACCTTTACGTGTAGAAGTGACGGGTTCTTCCATCAAGCGTTTGGCGAGTGAAGCCTCGTTACCGATTACATCGGTGACCGGCGAAGAACTAGAAAAACGCGGCATGACAACTTTGGCCGATTTGATGATGGCCTTGCCACAATCCAATTCTCTAGCGCCTTCCAACGCGGGCTCAGGTACCAACATCAACCTACGTGGTTTGGGTGTCAATCGTACCTTGGTCTTGCTCAATGGCCGACGTCTGGCAAATGAAGCGATTGCTGATGGCTATGCTAACTTAGACGTGATCCCGATGAGCGCGATCGCCCGTGTGGAAGTCTTGAATGATGGCGCTTCTTCAATCTACGGTTCTGACGCGATTGGTGGTGTGGTCAACTTCATCACCAAGCGCGATTACAAGGGTGCTTCTATTACCGCACAGGCGGTGCAACCACAACGAGATGGCGGTGCGGACGAACAGCGTGTGAGTTTCATCGTCGGTACCGGTGATTTGCAAAAAGATGGATGGAATATTTATGCTACAGCCGACGCGCATCGTCGCAGCCGTTTGTTGGGGATTGATCGCTATGAACTGAGCTCTCCAGAATTATTGACGAGTATTGGCCGCGCACCTTCTT
>CANHZI010000218.1 GCA_947464955.1 Oxalobacteraceae bacterium | reverse complement strand
TATTTTATTGTTGGCCGCCTTGTCCAAGGGGACAACACAGATCCATGATTTGTTGGCCTCGGATGATACGATGGTGATGCTAAATGCCCTGCACAGTTTGGGTGTGCACTGGACGCAAGAAGGTGATACGCAAAACTATACAGTAGTCGGTGCTGCGGGACATTTTCCACACCATCAGGCTGATTTGTTTATGGGGAATGCTGGTACGGCGATCCGTCCATTAGTTGCTGCTTTGGCTGTCTTAGGTGGTGATTACACGGTGCACGGCGTTCCACGTATGCATGAGCGCCCGATTGGTGATCTGGTTGATGCCTTAAATGCCGTTGGCGCGCAAATCGATTACACAGGAAACCCTGGCTATCCACCATTGCACATTAAGCGCGGCCATATCCATGCGCAAAAAATGCAGGTGAAGGGCAATGTCTCTAGTCAGTTTTTAACAGCCTTATTGATGGCGTCTCCTTTGGCTGCGCAGCAAGCCGATGTGGTGATCGAGGTAGTCGGTGAATTGATTTCGAAACCATATATCGAAATTACCTTGAACTTGATGGCTCGTTTCGGCGTGCAAGTTGAGCGCGATGGTTGGCAGAAATTTACGATTAAGGCGGGTCAGCATTATGTGTCGCCTGGTGAAATTTATGTCGAAGGCGATGCCTCGTCGGCTTCTTACTTCTTAGCCGCTGGCGCGATCGCTGGTGGTCCGATTCGGGTGGAGGGCGTTGGTAAAAGTAGCATACAAGGCGATGTGCGATTTGCTGAAGCACTCGAAAAAATGGGCGCGAAGATCACCATGGGTGATAACTGGATTGAGGCAGAAACGACGGGCGCTTTAAAAGCAATCGATATGGACTTTAACCATATTCCCGATGCAGCGATGACCATCGCGATTGCTGCTTTGTACGCGGAAGGGACGACGACATTGCGCAATATTGAAAGTTGGCGTGTGAAAGAGACAGACCGCATTGTAGCGATGGCAACAGAGCTCAGAAAACTCGGCGCGATTGTTGAAGAAGGACAAGATTTTATGAAAGTCACTCCACCAACTGCGCTGGTTCCCGCTACAATTGATACCTACGATGACCATAGGATGGCGATGTGTTTTTCACTTGCGACCTTGGATGGCGTCGCGAGAAGAGGGGCAGCGATGCGTATCAATGATCCTAAATGTGTAGCAAAAACATTTCCCGACTTCTTCGAAGCCTTTGTGAAGATTAAGCATGAGGACTTATTTTGAGCGATACCATAAACGACAAAGTTGTTTTTCCAGTCATCAGTATTGATGGTCCGACTGCGTCGGGCAAGGGCACGGTTGCGCATCGCGTTGCCAAGCAGCTCGGTTTTCATTACTTGGATTCTGGGGCTTTGTATCGTTTGACGGCGCTATCCGCCATTCGTCATGACATCGCTTTAGATCAAGAGCAAGCCATTGCTGATTTAGCACGGGTGCTGCCATGTCGTTTTGAAAAAGGCCACGTCTATCTTGATGGCGATGATGTCACTGATGCTGTACGTCAAGAGCAAATTGGTGTGGCGGCATCGAAAATTGCAGTATTGCCATTGGTTCGTAAAGCCTTGGTAGAGCTACAAGTGTCATTTAGGCAAGCCCCGGGCCTAGTCGCCGACGGGCGCGATATGGGGACCGTAATCTTCCCAGACGCCATTCAAAAGGTCTTTTTGACAGCAAGTGTGGAAGCGCGCGCAAATCGTCGCTATAAGCAATTGATTGAAAAGGGTTTTCCTGCTAATATGGAAGACTTGGTAAAAGATTTGGCAGAACGTGATGCTCGCGACATGGCTCGCACAGAAGCGCCTCTCAAACCCGCACCAGGCGCGTTTTACTTAGATACATCTCATATCACTGCGAATGAAGCAGTGCATCAGATACTTAGTCTCTATACGAATGCGGTAAGAAATAAAAAATAATCGGATTTCCTTTTGTTTTTTTGCGTAAGAATCTCCACGCTCAGATCGTCTGCTGAGCTGGTTGATAGGTTCTCATTTGGACGCAAAGTCTGAATGAGTTTGTTTAACTCAACCCGGTAAATAGACCTTTTGTCCTATTCCGGCTAACTCGTAAATATTATGTCTACAGTCTACATGTCTCAAGATTTCGCAACTGGTGCAGATAGCTTCGCAGCTTTGTTCGAAGAGTCTTTGTCACGCCAAGATATGCGCTCCGGTGAAGTGATTTCTGCCGAAGTCGTTCGTATCGACCACAACTTCGTGATCGTGAACGCAGGCCTCAAATCTGAAGCCTTTATCCCTGTTGAAGAATTCAAAAACGACCAAGGTGAATTGGAAGTTAACGTAGGTGATTTCGTATCCGTAGCGATCGAATCATTGGAAAACGGTTTCGGTGACACAATCTTGTCCCGTGACAAAGCAAAACGTTTGGCATCATGGCTCGCGCTCGAAAAAGCGTTGGAGTCTGGCGAAATGGTTGTTGGTACAGTCAACGGCAAAGTAAAAGGTGGTTTGACAGTTCTCACGAACGGCATCCGCGCTTTCTTGCCAGGTTCTTTGGTTGACACTCGCCCAGTTAAGGATACAACTCCTTACGAAGGCAAAACAATGGAATTCAAAGTTATCAAGCTCGACCGTAAACGTAACAACGTAGTGTTGTCACGTCGTGCAGTTGTTGAAGCTTCTATGGGTGAAGAACGTCAGAAATTGATGGAGAACCTGAAAGAAGGCACAGTGGTTACTGGCTTGGTTAAAAACATCACTGACTACGGTGCGTTCGTTGATTTGGGCGGCATCGATGGTTTGTTGCATATCACTGATTTGGCATGGCGTCGTGTGCGTCACCCATCTGAAGTTCTCACAGTGGGTCAAGAAATCACTGCTAAGATCCTCAAGTTTGATCAAGAGAAAAACCGTGTTTCTCTCGGCGTTAAACAATTGGGCGACGATCCATGGACAGGCTTGGCACGTCGTTACCCAGCGAACACACGTTTGTTCGGTAAAGTAACTAACTTGACAGACTACGGTGCGTTCGTTGAAGTTGAACAAGGTATCGAAGGTTTGGTCCACGTTTCTGAAATGGATTGGACAAACAAAAACGTTGCACCAAACAAAGTTGTTCAATTGGGCGACGAAGTTGAAGTTATGGTATTGGAAATCGACGAAGAACGTCGTCGTATCAGCTTGGGCATGAAACAATGCAAAGCAAATCCATGGGATGACTTCTCCTTGAACTTCAAAAAAGGCGACAAAGTTAAAGGCGCGATCAAGTCTATCACTGACTTCGGCGTGTTCATTGGCTTGACAGGCAACATCGATGGTTTGGTGCATTTGTCTGATTTGTCTTGGAACGAAACAGGTGAAGAAGCAGTTCGTCGCTTCAAGAAAGGTGACGAGTTGGAAGCAGTTGTTTTGGCGATCGACGTTGAACGTGAACGCGTTTCTCTCGGCGTAAAACAATTGGAAGGTGACCCATTCAACAACTACTGCGCAATGAACGACAAAGGCGCAACAGTCACTGGTACAGTGAAATCTGTTGAAGCTAAAGGCGCTGTAATCCAATTGGCTGACGAAGTTGAAGGCTACTTGCGTGCATCTGAAATCTCCCGCGATCGCGTGGAAGATGCTGGTACACACTTGAAAGTGGGCGACACAGTTGAAGCTTTGGTATTGAATATCGACCGTAAAGCACGTGGTATCCAATTGTCTATCAAGGCAAAAGATTCCGCTGAAACTCAAGAAGCAATGCAAAAGATGTCTTCTGACTCCAACGCAGCTTCTGGCACAACAAGCCTCGGTGCTTTGTTGAAAGCTAAGCTCGATAACAAAAACTAAGCAACGACCTAGTCAGAGGCTTTATTTATGACCAAGTCTGAGCTGATTGCTCGTCTGGCCGAGCGGTATCCACAACTGGTAGCAAAAGATGTGGATATCGCCGTCAAAACGATCTTAGATGCGATGTCCGATTCTTTGGCCACTGGTCAACGTATTGAAATTCGCGGCTTTGGTAGTTTCGCTTTAAATAGCCGTCCACCCCGGATTGGACGTAATCCTAAGTCTGGTGACAAAGTGATGGTGCCTGAAAAACGGGTGCCGCACTTCAAACCAGGTAAAGAATTGCGTGAAAGGGTGGATGCGACTGTCGGCCAGCCCATACTGCGTGACTAAAACGTCGGTGAGTGTGGAAAACAGTGAGTAATTTGCACTAGAAAGTAAAACGGCATAACGGATTTCCGATATGCCGTTTTTTTTCACGTACAATTTCGTTTATGGAATTATTGGGTTCCGTTTGCAACTGAGGCAGCTCTTGGTTTGCTAATCACATGGACATATTATGAAATTTCTCGCTAAGATTTTTTGGGTTATCGTCTTCATCGCTTTTTTTGGCTTTGCCCTCAAGAACGATCAAATCGTGACACTGCATTATTTCTGGGGATATCAAACTTCTGCACCTTTGGTCATACTCTTGCTCGGTTTCTTCGTGATGGGTGCCGTGTTCTGTTTGATTGGGATGGCGCCTATGGTGTTTCGCCATCGTCGGGACATTTCTCGTCATAAAAAGACGATTGCAGAAATTGAAAAAGAACGCGAAGCAGCGCAACAAGCTGCGAATCAGGCACCTGCGCCTGATGTTATTCGTCATTCCTAAACTTTGTTCTGAGACGAATCATTATGGAATTTGAAATTTGGTGGTTGTTGGGGATTCCCTTGTTCTTTAGCTTGGGATGGATCGCGGCACGTGTCGACATTAAGCAGTTGATTTCGGAATCGAGCAGCTTGCCCAAAGGGTACTTTAAAGGGCTTAACTTTTTACTCAATGACCAGCCTGATAAGGCGATCGATGCCTATATCGAAATCTTAAAATTGAATCCTGAAACAGTGGAGTTGCACTTCGCTTTGGGTAGTTTATTCCGCCGTCGCGGTGAAACTGAACGCGCCATTCGTGTCCACCAAAATCTACTGTCGCGCCCAGATTTGCCGCAGGAGCAGCAGACACAAGCAATGTACGAGCTCGGGCAAGATTATCTTAAAGCGGGCTTGCTTGATCGCGCCGAAGAAACGTTCAACCAATTGGTGACCAGTCAACATGCGATCCCTGCACGCAAGGCCCTGCTTGAAATTTATCAGCGTGAAAAAGAATGGTTGCGCGCCATTGATGCGGCAGTCGCTTTACAAGAATCAGGTGCTGGTGGCAGACAAAAAGAGATCGCCCAGTTTTATTGTGAGATCGCTCAAGATGAATTAGTACATACCCATCCCGATGCGGCGATGGCAATGTTAGAAAAGTCGATTGCGATTGACCGCCACAATGTGCGCGCAGCCATCTTGATGGGTGACATCTATCTCGCAAAAGGTGATTTGGAACAGGCAGTGTTGGCTTGGCGTCGTGTTGAGCAGCAGAGTGTGCCGCACGTCGCGCTGGTGGCACAACGCTTAATGGACGGCTATCGTAAGTTAGAACGCCCACAAGAGGGTTTAAATCTTTTGAAGTCGTATTTAGCTGAAGCACCTTCTATCGATTTGTTGGAGGTGGTGTTCAAAGCGACCTTAGAGCTCGAAACCGTGACCGATGCGAACCAGTTGGTCAGTGCAGAGTTGCGCCGTACGCCAACTTTGTTAGGCCTCGATAAATTACTCGATGCGCGCTTGATGGTGGCGGCACCTGAAGTTCGTCCAGAGCTTTCATTGGTAAAAAATTTGGTGTCGGGCTATGCACAACGCTTGACGCGCTATCAGTGCACGCATTGTGGCTTCAAAGCGCGCCAATTTTATTGGCAATGTCCAGGTTGCAGTAAGTGGGAAACGTATCCGCCACGCCGCACAGAAGAATTGAATGTGATGAATTAAGAAGAGCTTGATGGTATTGCCTAAGCT
>CANHZI010000217.1 GCA_947464955.1 Oxalobacteraceae bacterium | reverse complement strand
GGCGAAGGCGGTGGTAAGTTTAAAACACCACAAGCCGTCGCTGCTCGAATCAATGCTTTGTGGCCAGAGACCGATGAGGGGCATAAGTTCGTGGTATTCACTGGTGGCGAACCCTTATTGCAATTAGATGAACCTTTACTCGATGCGATGCATGATGCAGGCTTTGAAGTTGCCATTGAAACTAATGGCACCTTGCCTGTTCCAGCGGGTGTTGACTGGATTTGCGTCAGTCCCAAGATGGGCTCGCAGTTGGTAGTGAAAAAGGGTGACGAATTGAAGGTAGTGATTCCACAATTCGGTCAAGATCTTAAAGCGTATGAAGCTTTAGAGTTTACCCACCATTATTTACAGGCTATGGATGGACCTTTATTGCAGGATAATCTGCGTATCGCGATTGAATTCTGTAAGGCACACCCGAAGTGGAAATTGAGTTTGCAGACGCACAAACTGCTGCAGATTCCTTAATATTTATTTTTAGACGTACAGGCACACATGCTAACCATTACCAGAAAAGTTGAATTCGATACAGGACATCGGATTCCCGATCACAATAGTCAATGCCGTAATTTGCATGGGCATCGCTATACGCTGTTGATCACTTTAACGGGCGACGTGGTGGACAAAGACGGTGAGTCCGATAATGGCATGATTATGGATTTTGGCGACATCAAAGCCTTGGCCAATAAACACTTGGTTGACCTGTGGGATCATGCTTTCATCGTGTACGAAAAGGATACCGCTGTACGTCAATTCCTAGAAAGTATGCCAGGTCACAAGACTGTTGTGATTGATCGCGTGCCAACGGTTGAAAATCTGGCTAAGATAGCATTCGATATGCTGAAAGATGTATATCACGACCGCTATGGCCGTCATCTTTCTTTAACCAAAATCACCCTCTACGAAACACCGAATTGCTGGGCTGAAATTGACGGTTAATTTGGGTACCTAAGAAATTTTTTTCAGAAGCTTAACGAAGCCGCTTATCTAAGTAGCGATATGAATCAGGATATTCCTCCCGCGAATCGCTCGCAAGAAGAGCTTGATGCCTACTTCATGGGCGAAGCAATCGCCCAGGCTAAGCTAGCATGGGCAGCTGGTGAAGTTCCTGTCGGTGCGGTGTTGGTCAAAGATGGTGAAATCATCGCACGTGGTTTTAACCAACCAATCGGTGAGCACGACCCTAGTGCCCATGCGGAAATCGTCACTTTACGCCAAGCAGGTGAGATTCTTGGTAACTATCGACTACCCGACTGCCAACTTTACGTTACCTTAGAACCCTGTGTGATGTGCTCAGGCGCAATGATGCATGCCAGACTCTCACGCATTGTTTTTGGGGCTCACGACCATAAGACTGGAGCGTGTGGCTCCATCGTCAATTTATTCCAAGAAGAAAAACTCAATCATCATGCCACAGTGGTTTCAGGTGTGCTCGCCGAGGATTGCGTGCAGTTGCTCAAGGATTTTTTTGCTGAACGTCGCCGTACAGCGGTAAAATCGCGAGAGAACGCCAATCTCAGTAACCGTGATGAGCAACGCGAATCGAGCACATAATCGGCATCCGCCACCATTTTTGTAGAACGCGATGAAAATTCAATTTCCAGAACTTCCTTCTCAAATCGGCATCGCGGTGGTCCCGCTTAGTGGTGCTGCGATTGAAGGCACCGATCTCGCATTAGGACTGCGTCAATTGCAAGAGTCTGGGTTTGAAGTCGTCAATTATTACGACCATGCTCAACGTTATCAGCGCTTTGGTGCTAGCGATGAGCAACGTATTGCCTTGTTTTACGAAGCTTTAGAAAATCCAGCGGTGCATGTGATTATGTCCTTGCGCGGCAGCTACGGCATTTCGCGCTTATTGCCCTTGTTGGATTTTGGAAAAATTGCGGCAAGTGGCAAATTGATCGTCGGCTATAGTGACATCAATGCTTTGCAATTGGCTCTATTAAACAAAGTAAGCGTCGGAAGCCTCTGTGGTCCCATGTTCTGCAGTGACTTTGCGATTCCCGATCTACGAACATTCACTCAGCAGCATTTTCAACTAGCGATGCATGAGCAGCGCAGCGATGTAGATTTTGTTAGCGACATATCGCAAGAGTTTTCAGTAAGAGGAACTTTGTGGGGCGGCAATTTGGCGATGATTACGCATTTAGTCGGCACAGAATTTTTGCCGGAAATAGAGAATGGCATTTTGTTCGTGGAAGATATTGCCGAGCATCCGTATCGCGTAGAGCGCATGATGTTACAGCTACAAATGGCAGGCATTTTACAGAAGCAGGAAGCGATCCTCTTCGGTGATTTTTCTGGCTACAAGCTCGCGCCACACGATAATGGTTATGATTTTTCGGCGATGATTGCTTATCTACGCAAAGCGATTTCAGTGCCAATTATCACAGGTTTACCGTTTGGACATTGCGAAGATAAAGTCAGTTTATTCCAAGGTGCGTCGACAGAAATTACGCATATGGGAACCCAAGTGAGCCTACGCTCAAACATACATCAGAACAAATAAGAAAGATAAGGAGACGCAATGGTCGATGCAGTGATCGTTGCCAGTGCGCGCACAGCATTGGCGAAGTCGTGGAAAGGTGCTTTCAATAATACCCATAGTGCGACGATGGGCGGACATGCGCTGATGGGAGCGCTGAATCGCGCTGGTATTGATGCGAAAGAATTGGAAGATGTGATTGTCGGCTGTGCTTTCCCTGAAGGTGCCAATGGCCGCAATATCGCTCGGCAAATTGCGCTACGTGCTGGCTCTCCGGTAGCGGTACCAGGAATGACGATCAATCGATATTGTTCCTCGGGCCTGCAAGCGATCGCATTGGCAGCACAAAGGGTAATCACTGGCGAATTAGATATCGTCGCTGCGGGTGGCGTGGAATCGATCTCTTGCGTACAAAATGAGATGAACAAACATATGCTCAATGATCCATGGATCTTGCAGCATAAGCCTGATGTTTATATGCCGATGCTACAGACGGCAGAGATCGTCGCTCGTCGTTATCAAATTTCACGGGAGCGTCAAGACGAATATGGCGTTCGTAGTCAAACGCTTGCAGCCGCGGCGCAGGCGAAGGGAATATTTGATGCAGAGATCATTCCCGTGACGACGACGATGTTAGTGACAGATAAAGAGACAGGCACAGTTTCCGAGCGCGAGGTGACGATTCAAGCAGACGAAGGCATTCGCGCTGGAACTACCCTGGAGGCGGTCGCAAAGATCAAGCCTGCTATACCGGATGGCGTCATCAGTGCCGGGAACGCGAGTCAATTTTCTGATGGTGCGGCAATGTCCATCGTGATGAATGCGCGTTTAGCAGAGCAACGGGGCTTACCGGTTTTAGGTTATTTCAGAGGCTTTGCTGTGGCTGGCTGTGAACCAGATGAAATGGGTATTGGTCCAGTTTATGCCGTTCCTAAGCTTTTGCAGAAAGCAGGATTAAAGATCGAGGATATTGGTCTGTGGGAGCTCAATGAAGCGTTTGCGGTTCAAGTTTTGTACTGCGCAGACACTTTGGGGATTCCTTTAGATCGCCTAAATGTAAATGGTGGTGCTATTGCGGTGGGCCACCCTTATGGCGTTTCTGGTGCACGATTAACAGCGCACGCTTTGCTAGAGGGTAAGCGTCGTGGTGTCAAATACGTGGTTGTCACCATGTGTATAGGCGGCGGACAAGGTGCGGCTGGCTTGTTTGAAGTCGCATATTAAAACCGCAAACCATTAAAAGATTGGAAAACTAAGTATGAGTGAAGTGGAGAGCGGGGTTTCCGCAATTCCAAATCCCTTTTTGTCGCAAATTGGCATCGTCAGTGAGGAAATGCATGATGGCAGGGCAAGGATTTCACTTGATTTGCAGGAGCAGCATATGAATAGCTGGCAGATCACGCACGGTGGCGTACTGATGACCATGCTCGACGTCGTCATGGCAATGGCGGGGCGTTCTTTGCATCACGATCAAAAAGGCGTTGTCACGATAGAGATGAAGACGAGTTTCTTGCAACCGGGTGGTGTGATTGGTGGAAAATTAGAAGCGAAAGCGCAGGCATTCCATCAATCGACAACCATGTGTTTCTGTGATGGTGAAATCTGGAGTGGCGATAAATTAGTGGCAAAAGCGATGGGAACCTATAAGTATTTAAAAAGTTTAAAGTCGAAAGCAAGCCTACAAAAAATGGGCGGCACTGATTAATTTTTATGAGCAATTTATGACAATTCCATCCCATTTTCGCCGTATCGTTTTAGCTTCAAGACCTCAGCAACAGGCGACGCTTGACAATTTTAGATTGGAGACAGTGGCCGTACCTGAGTTAGGTGAGGGGCAGGTCTTAATTAAAAATCATTTTCTCTCGCTAGATCCGTATATGCGCGTGCGTATGAATGCGGAAAAAGGCTATGCCGATCCGCAAGCGCTTAACGAGACAATGATAGGCGGCACGGTCGGTACCATCGTCGCGAGCAAGAACCCACGCTATGTCGTCGGCGAGCAAGTCATCGGTATGTTGGGGTGGGCTGAAATGGGTGTGTCGGATGGTCTTTTATTGCGCAAATTGGATACCACGCATATCCCTCTGTCAGCCTATCTCGGCGCGGTTGGCATGCCTGGCATGACCGCATGGTTTGGGCTCACGCAAATTATGCAGGCGAAAGAAGGTGAGACGGTCTTGGTCTCTGCTGCGAGTGGCGCGGTTGGTAGCGTAGTAGGACAACTGGCGAAGCTTCGTGGTTGCCGTGCAATCGGCATTGCTGGCGGGCCTGAAAAATGCCAGTACGTTCGTGAGGAACTCGGTTTTGATGCGTGTATTGACTATAAAGCCAATGATTGGCAAGAACAGTTGCTTGCCGCAACACCAACAGGGATTGATGCTATTTTTGAAAATGTAGGTGGTGAAGTCTTCGATGCTTGTTTATTACGCATGAATCCATTTGGGCGAATTGCCCTCTGTGGCATGATCGCGGGTTATGAATCTGCCGAACTGCCGATCAAAAATGCCCGAGTTTTACTGACACAACGCTTGAGTGTTCGTGGTTTTATCATCTCAGAACACATGGATTTATGGCCGCAGGGCTTGAAAGAATTGGGTTCTTTCGTGGCTAGTGGTAAGATCAAATTCAAAGAAAGCATTGCTTCCGATCTGGCCGCAGCCCCTGAAGCTTTTCTTGGCCTACTGAAGGGCAAGAATTTTGGCAAGCAACTGGTCCGTTTGCTAGACTAAAATCTGGTAGATTGATTCGGAGTGAATAGACTTTTGCGACTCAACAGTATCTAGCTTGATGTAGTGCTCGCACGAAACCTGTAGATTGGTTATTGTTCGAGCAATTCGAATGCACTCATAAGGAGAGCGGACGTGAAGACATTTGAAGGCAGGGTAGCAGTCATTACCGGCGCGGGGAGTGGCTTTGGTCGTGAATTTGCGCTCAAGGCAGCCAAGCTCAAAATGAAGGTCGTGCTCGCCGACGTACAAGAAAACTCCCTCTATTTCATTCGCGAAGACCTTGAAGATCAAGGTGTCGAGGTGTTGGCCGTACAGTGCGATGTCAGCAAAAAAGAACAAGTACAAGCCTTGGCCGATGCCGCGATGGCTCGCTTTGGTGCGGTACATGTCGTGTTCAACAACGCGGGCGTATGTAGCTCAGGTTTGGTTTGGGAGCACTCTCATGAAGATTGGGAGTGGGTCATGGGTGTCAATGTCTGGGGCGTCATTCATGGCGTTCGGATATTCACAAATTTAATGTTTGAATGTGCGAAGAAAGATCCTCATTTTGAGGGGCACATCGTCAATACCGCATCGATGGCAGGCTTTCTGACGACGCCACTTTCCAGTATTTACGACACCACAAAACATGCTATCGTGGCTCTCACGGAATGTTTGTATCAGGATTTGCACTTAGTAAACGCACCGATCAATTGTTCGTTAATTTGCCCTTATTTTGTTCCCACAGGAATTAGCCAGTCTGCCCGTAATCGC
>CANHZI010000216.1 GCA_947464955.1 Oxalobacteraceae bacterium | reverse complement strand
CTGATGACTATAGCAAGTTGGTCCCACACCTTCCCATCCCGAACAGGACAGTGAAACGACTTTGCGCCGATGATAGTGCTGCAACCAGTGTGAAAGTAGGTCATCGTCAGGCTCTTATCCCAGAAAGCCCCTGATTCATTCGAATCAGGGGCTTTTGCTTTGCGCGTTCAAAATACAGCATTTTTCAAGTCGGAACCTCGTTTTCTTCAAAGCTTTGAATGAGAGTTCGCGATAGTGAGTATGCATTTCTCACCTCAATGCGTTTCCATGTTGCTTTACAAAGTGTTCTATTACTGTTGAACCAAGTGAAATCACCTTTGTCCAATTACCGTTCGCTATCACCTTGGTCTATGATAAGCGTTGTCCTTCCTAGAGAATAATTACATGGAGTTTGCTATGCGTTTTAGCTACTGTCGAAGTGTTCTAATCGCGATGTGTTTGGTTTCGGGCCTCAATTATGCTGCGGATGCGCCTAAGAGAAAATGGGATGTCAATGCATCACCAGGTGAGTCGAAGACCATCGATCTAGATATTAAATCTGGTACGTGGATGAGTGTCGATGTGAGCCCCGACGGCAAGCAGGTGCTCTTTGATATGCTCGGTGACATCTACGTAATGCCGATCGAAGGTGGAGATGCTAAAGCCTTGACGCACTCAATGGCTTGGGAAATGCAGGCTCGTTATTCCCCAGACGGGAAGCAAATTGCCTTCATGTCTGATGCCGGTGGCGGCGATAATATTTGGGTAATGAATGTAGA
Source organism: Oxalobacteraceae bacterium (assembly GCA_947464955.1). Taxonomy (GTDB): domain Bacteria; phylum Pseudomonadota; class Gammaproteobacteria; order Burkholderiales; family Burkholderiaceae_D; genus Undibacterium. The sequence continues at coordinate 5,546 of CANHZI010000216.1, read as the reverse complement.
TGGTTCGAACCCACATGCGGTCACGAAAGAAGATTTCCGCTTATTAAACAATCCTGTGTGGCATCCGAATGGCCAGTATATCGCTGCGCGCAAACACTTTTCAGGAACACGATCCCTTGGCTCAGGGGAAATCTGGATGTATCACACTAGCGGTGGTTCCGGCATTCAGCTCAATGAAAAACCGAACTGGCAGAAAGATTTAGGTGAGCCAGCATTTTCAGCTGATGGCCGCTATGTCTACTATTCTCAGGATACAACTGGTGGTTCCTCGTTTGAATATAACAAGAATTCGAATGGACAAATTTATCAAATCTTCCGCAAAGATTTGATTGATGGAAAAACGATTTCCTTGGTCAATGGCCCTGGTGGGGCGGTTCGACCAACGCCTTCACCAGATGGTAAATATCTTGCTTTTGTGAGGAGAATTCGAAATCAAAGTACTCTATTCTTGAAAGATTTAAAGACTGCTGAGGAATTCCCTGTGTGGGCGCATTTAGAGCGTGATATGCAGGAGGCTTGGGCCGTGCACGGTGTTTACCCGGCATTTGCTTGGATGCCTGGAGCGAAAGAGATTGTTGTTTGGGCGCAAGGTAAGATTTGGCGCGTTGATCCACTTGCGAAAAGCGCAAAAGAAATTCCATTTCACGTGAAGGATACCCGTGAAATTAGATCTGCTGTTCGTTTTTCCACTCCGATCGGATTAGATCAGTTTGATGTAAAACAATTGCGCTGGGTGAATGTCTCGCCAAAGGGGGATAAGGTTTTGTATTCTGCTCTGGGTTATATCTATGTGCGTGACTTACCGAATGGAACTCCACGTCGACTGACTAAGCAAAATGAACACTTCGAATATTTTCCGAAGTTTTCTAGTGATGGAAAGATGATCGTTTTCGCAACTTGGAATGATCATTTGACGGGCTCGGTCAGGTTGTTTGATCTAGAGAGTAATCGTGAGCAGGTACTCACGAAAGATCCGGGTAAATTTATCGATCCAGTCGTGTCACCCGATGGCAAAACGGTTATCTATCGAAAGGTGCGTGGCGGCTATTTGACAACGCCTTGGTATGGATTGGAGAATGGCGTTTATGCAGTGAATATTGATGCTAAGTCGCCTCCTAGGTGGATCGCCGATGACGGCGAAAATCCACAATTTGCAAATGATAGTAATAACGTTTTTCTGACTCGCACCAAGTACACAAGTGAAGTTGATTGGTCGACTTCTTTGTTCAGGGTCAATTTGAATAAATCCGAGGAATTTGCGGTCGCTCGGGGCGACTTCGTTTCGAATTTCTCAGTTTCTCCTGATGGCAAATGGTTGGCATTTACCGAGCGTTTTCACGCTTACGCTATGCCAATGCCTGCAATAGGCAAAGCCATTACGGTTGGTGCGAAGTCAGATGCAATTCCGGTTAAGCAATTGGACGTGAATGCCGGTGATTATTTGCATTGGTCTGGTGATAGTAAGAAATTGCATTTCAGCCTTGGCGATCAATTGTTTACAAGCGCACTCAGTGACACCTTTAGCTTCCTCGCTGGCGCTCCGAAGGAGTTGCCAAAACCGGCTGAGAATGGCCTGTATATCGGTTTCAAAGCTCCAGCAGATAAGCCGTCGGCGATAACAGTAATATCTGGTGCAAGGGTAGTTACGATGCGTGGCGACGAGGTCATCGAAAATGCACGTATTGTTATTCGAGACAATCGAATTGCAGCGATTGGGAAGCTAGATGATGTTGCTATTCCGACTGGCGCTACTGTTGTCGATGCGAAAGGTAAGACTGTTATTCCTGGTATTGTTGATGTTCATTGGCATGGTGGTATGGGGGAGTCTGAAATCATTCCCCAGCAGAGCTGGGTGAATTACGCTTCACTCGCGTTCGGTGTAACGACAATTCATGATCCATCAAACGATACCTCAGAGATTTTTACTCACAGTGAAATGCAAAAAGCTGGTCATGTCGTCGCACCCAGGATTTATTCAACCGGCACGATACTGTATGGGGCAAAGGCAAACTTCAGTGCGGTGGTTAATAGTCTTGATGATGCTTTGACCCATCTGAAACGTCTGAAGGCGGCAGGTGCGATTTCGGTAAAGAGTTACAATCAACCACGTCGTGAGCAGCGCCAACAGATCTTAGAAGCAGCACGGCAAACAAACATGATGGTGGTTCCTGAAGGAGGTTCTTTATTCCAGCACAATATGAATATGGTGATCGACGGGCACACCGGTATCGAACATTCTATTCCTGTTGCCAATGCCTACGAAGACGTTAAGCAATTGTGGTCGCAAACCAAAGTTGGATATACCCCAACTCTCGTTGTCGGATACGGGGGCTTGGATGGAGAACATTATTGGTACGCTCGAACTGATGTCTGGAAGCATCCCATTTTGTCCCGATATGTTCCACGCACTGTCTTGGAACCACGTAGCGTACGCAGGGAAACAGCGCCAGAAGAGGATTTTAACGTGTTTAACATTGCCCGCACAGCAACTGAATTACAACGTGCAGGCGTTCCAGTTAATGTCGGTGCGCACGGTCAGCGAGAGGGACTTGGAGCACATTGGGAAATGTGGACTCTGGCAAGGGGAGGGATGACTCCATTAGAAGCGATACGTGCAGCCACAATTAATGGTGCTTCTTACCTTGGGATGGAAAAAGATATTGGCTCCTTAGAGGTTGGTAAGCTAGCTGATATGGTGATCTTGAATGGAGACATCTTGAAAGATATTCGTAATTCGGATCAGATTTCACAAGTGATGTTAAATGGACGATTATTCGACGCAAACACGATGAATGAAATTGGTGGGCGAAATAAAGCTCGGAAGCCGTTTTTCTTTGAAGGGAAGAATGGTGTAAATGTGCCCGTTAATGTACAAACCTATGGCGATGGCCACGGTCATTGAGATCTTTTTATGAGTTGAGGTCCGACGACTGAATCAGATTTTGGCCACAATGTCATTTGATATTGTGGCTTTTTTATTGCGAGTCGCATCGACTGATTTTCTCTAAAAAGCAGAGAAATGATTCTATTTCGTTTCTCTAATTGCAATAAATGCGAATTGTATTCCTGCATCGTTGTCTAAATCCTTTAGAATAGAGGGTTACAACATTCTTGTGTCCAAAGTGAAGTTTCTTCCTTGGCACCTCAAAGCAAAGCACAGCATGAATATCTCTACAACCCAAGAAATTGTCGAAGAACTCCGCGCCGGCCGTATGGTGATTTTGGTTGACGAGGAAGATCGTGAGAACGAAGGTGACCTTGTTCTGGCGGCCGAGTTTGTAACTCCCGAAGCCATTAATTTTATGGCGAAGTTCGGACGCGGTTTAATTTGCTTGACCTTGACTGAAGAGCGATGCGACCAACTTAATTTAGCAATGATGTCGAGCAGGAATGGTACTGCCTACGGCACTAATTTCACCGTTTCGATCGAGGCGGCTGAGGGGGTGACCACCGGAATTTCTGCGGCAGACCGTGCTCGCACGATTCAGGTCGCGGTTGACCCTAAAATGAACGCTGAAGATATCGTTCAGCCTGGTCATGTATTTCCGTTGAAAGCGCAGAAGGGTGGTGTTCTAATGCGCGCTGGGCACACCGAAGCAGGTTGTGATCTTGCCGAACTTGCTGGCCTGAATCCCTCGTCTGTGATTTGTGAAATTATGAAGGACGATGGCACAATGGCGCGTTTGCCAGACTTGCTTGAGTTTGCACAGACTCATGGCTTGAAAATAGGTACGATTGCTGATTTGATTCGTTACAGGAGTCAAAATGAGAGCATGGTGCAACGCGTTGCAGAGCGCCCTATGCAAACTGTTCATGGTAGTTTTAAGGCGATTGTCTACCGCGACATTCCAAGTAATTCCGCACATTTAGTGTTGGTCCACGGAGATATCTCTGCTGATGTTGAGACTTTGGTTCGCGTGCACCAGCCTGTATCCATTTTGGATTTACTAGAAACTCAAGTCACAACGCATTCTTGGAATATAGCAAGTGCCTTGGAAGCAATCCAAGCTGCTCCAAGTGGTGTTATGGTTTTGCTTAATTGTGAGGAAAGCGCAGAACAAATGTTCTCGCAGTTTAATGCGTTAAATACTCCTGAGAGAAAGCCGCAAGGCAGGGCTGCTCGGATGGATCTCCGTACCTATGGGATCGGCGCTCAAATTCTTCGTGATGTGGGTGTCGGTAAAATGCGTTTGCTTGCAAATCCAAGAAAAATGCCATCAATGACGGGATTTAATCTCGAAGTCACGGGATATCTTGATTGTTTCTCAAAATAGTTCAGACTAGATTCAAAAGAATTGTTCTGTGCAAGACATAAATCAATAGAGCGAGATAATCGCGAGAAGGAATGAAAATGACCATTGGACATTACGAATCAAATTTAGACGGCGCTGGCGTTCGCGTGGGTATCGTTCAGGCTCGCTTCAATGAGAACGTTGGAGACGGCTTGCTGAGCTCTTGTTTGGCAGAGTTGAAAAGTCTTGGTGTGATGGACGAGGATGTGCTGCACGTGACAGTGCCAGGCGCTTTGGAGGTGCCTCTTGCTTTGCAAAAGTTGGCCGCAACACACCAGTTTGATGCGCTAATTGCTTTGGGTGCTGTGATTCGTGGTGAAACTTATCATTTCGAATTGGTATCGAATGAATCTGGCGCTGGAATTACGCGAGTTGGACTCGATACGGGAATTCCAATTGCTAATGCGATTCTTACCACTGAAAACGACGAGCAGGCCGAAGCACGTATGCACGAAAAAGGCGCGGATGCAGCAAGAGTGGCGATTGAAATGGCGAATCTCGCTTTGGCATTAGAAGAGTTGGCTGAAGCAACGGAAGATATTCACTATGAGGCAGATTAATTTGCCCACGACGAATAATACGAACAAGAATTAAGAAGGAAAACAATGACTACCACTTCACAACACGCAAATCCCAACAAAAGCCGTTCTCCACGTCATCGTGCCCGCGAGTTCGCCTTGCAAGGCATATACCAATGGCTTTTGAATAATGAGGACTCTGGCGTGATCGATGCTCATATTCGTGAAGCTCATGGTTTTGATAAGGCCGATCGTGAACACTTTGATGTACTTTTGCACGGCGCAATTAATCAATCGATTGAACTTCGTCAGCAGTTTAGCCCTTTTATTGATCGAGGTATCGCAGAGTTGTCACCAATTGAACATGCGGCACTGCTGATTGGTGCTTATGAACTCAAGAATCATCTCGAGATTCCATATCGCGTTGTGATTAATGAAGCGGTGGAACTAACTAAGTCCTTTGGTGGGCAGGATGGGCACAAGTACGTAAATGGCGTTCTCGATAAATTAGCAGCGCAGTTGCGCGTGGTCGAGGTCTCATCGAAGTAAGTGGTTTTGAAAGCTGACATGGAAAAGCCCTCTCATGAGTAATGCCGTTCAGTTAAGAAGTTTTTCGTAGCGTACGAACGGCATATCTGTTTGGTTTTGCCTTGACGACCCGGTCGAATTTTCGATCGGGTCGTTCGTCTTTGAGGAGGCTAACCAGCCTTTCTCGTAGAAGTTTCATCGAGGCTGG
>CANHZI010000215.1 GCA_947464955.1 Oxalobacteraceae bacterium | reverse complement strand
TGCTAAACCTTGGTCGATGACAGTGCCATCGGCTTGCGTGAAGTCAAGATAGGTCGCATGGCGCGGCTTAAGTGAAGTGCTACCGAAGAGTGCTTGCGTAATGCCACTGAGGTCTTTGCCCGAAATGCGGACAACGCCTATCCCGCCTCGGCCCGGTGCAGTGGCGATCGCAACGATGGGTGTGCTGTCGTAGTGATGTGTCATGAGGAAATTCTATACTTGCTTTAGAGAAATCAATAGATAAAGCCATGCAAGGATGTCGTCAAAATGCCACAAGCTTTGCAGCAAAATGATGAGATTTTTACATTGCCGACCATGAAAAAAAAGCCCATTTTGCAATGGGCCTTTTTCTTGTTACAGCCAAATTATTGGATGATTAGCGATGTTCAGGTGGAACGATCTTATTGTTGATCACCCATTGCTGGCCGATCGACAAGATATTGTTGACGACCCAGTACAAGACCAAACCAGATGGGAAGAAGATGAACATGACAGAGAAAGCCAATGGCATGAACAACATCATCTTCGCTTGAATTGGATCAGCTGGTGCAGGGTTCAATTTGGTCGTGATGTACATCGAAATTGCATACAACACTGGCAAGATGAAGAATGGATCTGGCTTAGTTAAGTCGGTAATCCAACCCACCCACGGTGCACCGCGCATTTCCACAGACGCTTGCAAAACCCAGAACAAAGCCAAGAAGATAGGCATTTGAATCAACATCGGTAAGCAACCACCGAGTGGATTGATTTTCTCGGTTTTGTAGAGCTCCATCATCGCTTGGTTTAGCTTCTGTGGCTCGTTCTTATATTTCTCTTTGAGTGCCGTCATTTTCGGTGTGACGACCTTCATTTTTGCCATACTGCGGAAGCCCGCTGCAGACAATGGGAACAGTGCAAGCTTGATCGCGATCGTGAAGATCACAATAGTCCAGCCCCAGTTGCCGATAAAGTTGTGGATCAATTCCATCAGCCAGAACATAGGCTTGGCGATCATCGACAATTTCCAATAGTCTTTCACCAGATCCAGACCAGGCGCTACTTTTTCCAAAGTCGCAGATTCTTGTGGACCTGAATACAAGCGAGAAGTCGAAGATACTTCTGCACCTGGCGCAACTGTACCCAAATTGATAATCGAAGAAATAGAGTAGATATTGTCGCGTACTTTGTCGGTACGGATTTCGCGTTGTACTTTTTCGTCTGGAATGAAGGCAGAAACGAAGAAATGTTGGATCACAGCAATCCAGCCATTATTGGTTGCTGTTGGATGATCTGGCGGAATATTGCCTTTATTGACGCGCTTCTCAATGTCTTCAAAAGCCAATTTTTGGAAGAATTTTTCTTCGGTGTATACCGCTGGTGCGTAGAATTCAGTCGTGCCGGAGAACATACCGCCAGACTCAGGTTTAGTGCCGTCATGAATTAACTGCAAGTACAGGGACGGTGTAATCGGTGCCGCTGTTTTGTTCGCTACAGTGTGTTTCACGCCAATGACGTAATCACCTTTTTTGAAGGTGAAAGTTTTGGTCAACTTAACGCCCGCTTGCTCAGACTCCAACACCAAATTCAATTCGTTAGCATCGCCCAAAACGCGCACGCCTGGAACAGCCGTGAAACCAGATTTGTGATTTGGGAAGTTGCCACCGATCAAACCTGTTTGTGCCGCATAGGTGCGATCAGCAGTTTGTCGGAACAGAACGATATTTTTCTTGGCATCGTTGCTGTCGGCATATTTCAATAACTCCAAACGCTTGATTTCGCCACCGATGGTGTCGATATCGACTTTAACAACGTCTGTCGTGATGGTGATCGTTTCACTTTTCACCGCAGTTACTGTACCGTCTGCTGTCGTAGTATTGGCCGCAGTTGTGGCACCCGCTGGCGCGCTTACCGCTGCAGCACTAGCGCTCGCAGATGCAGAAGCATTTGGCGCTTTAGCTTGCTGTGACACTGGCGTTGGGAAAAACATCGAGCTCTTGCCCGAATGTTGCATCCATTTGTCCCAAAGCAGGACGAGCGACATCGTGAAGATGACCCAAAGGAAGGTACGCTTGATATCCATTTTTTCCATGTGAGTAGGTGGTTAGGTGAAGTGTTGAATGTTGAATAAAGTTTTAATCGTATGAAGCGAGCTACGCCGGCGTCGAACCAGAGCTAGGTTCAGATGTGGGGGCTGTTTGCTTTTTTTCATCAGGCGCATGTTTGCAAGGAACGGGATCAACACCGCCCGGATGCCAAGGATGGCACTTGCACAAACGTTTGCCCGCCATGAAAGACCCTTGCAAAGCACCATATTCGCGAATGGCTTCGGCTGCATATTCTGAACAACTCGGATAAAAACGGCAATTTTGCCCTAACATTGGGCTAATCGCTAATTTATAAAAGCGTAACAGAAGAAGCAGCAGCGATTTCATGGTGATGCCCTGCCGTGGCTGAGATCGTTAATGGGATCAGCGATAGAATGGGCGGCGGAAGTGGCGCGTTGGGAATGGAATAGGCGTAAGACTTCGTCCCGCAACGCACGTTTTAGTTGAGCGTTAGTAGCAGGACCGGCTTTGCTGTTGACGGGCTTTGATAAGCGCACAATGCAATCCACATTCACCAGGTTAGACTGTCGAAATATTTCGCGAGTCACACGCTTAATCATATTGCGTGTTGCCGCTCGCGGGGCAAAGCGTTTTGCTGCAACTACACCAAGTCGTGCATGCGTTAATTCATTGCTACGGGCATACAGTACAAAATGCGCCGTTCGTTGCACAGGCCGCAAACGAAAAACGGATGAGAACTCATCCGTTTTAACGATTCGTCGTACCCGCGCAAAATCTCCGCCGGACAACTGGTTTTGGGCAAGGTTGGTAGATGAAGTCAAATTAGTCACAATAAAATTGGTATTGAACAAACTAAATTGACGAGATATCGTAAATTAAGCGAATAATTTGGATATCGAATTGATCACCAAACCAATCGCGCTAGAGAAATTCAATTATAGGGATGCAGATCTAGGCGCAAAGCACAGCCATACAAGTGTATGGCGAGCATTTGTAACAACGAGCTGCGCCCTAAAATTGGATTTATAAGCGCGATTAAGCTGCCAGGCGCTTACGGCCTTTAGCACGGCGTGCGTTCAAAACTGCGCGGCCACCACGTGTTGCCATACGAGCGCGGAAACCGTGAGTGCGCTTACGACGAACTACGGAAGGTTGATAAGTACGTTTCATGTTGATCTCACTATTTGAGCAAAAAATAAATCGGAATTACGGGTGAGTGCATTGCGCCAGTTGCTTCGATGCGGCCCTGTTATGGAAGAGCACAACTAAACAATAGCAACACGCTATTTACACCACTACTGCCCCCAAAACCGCTGCTCATGGTTTCATCTTGCGACTTTGTCCATGCCGACTTTGGCTTTGCTAGTAGAAGCCAATCGGTTTCTCGTTTTCAAGAAATCAGATGACGTCTATACAAGACAAGGTCACATTTAACAAAACAGGGTAGGGAACCCGTAATTAGACACCATTTTCAAGCCCGCTGTCAATCCATTTCGGCCGCTTTATGCGTTTCTCGGAAGAGTTAATGAAAAGAAATTTGAACGCGCCTGTGGATAACTATTGCCGTGGAGGGTAGAATAGTGGGCTTGGAAGTATTGCCGTCAGACATCATAATTTTAATGCTTAGTTAACACTTTGCGGTCACACAGCTCCATTATAATCAGAGTCGATTTCATGCTGGTTAGCAGTTGTGGGCTACAAAAAATGGGGTGAGCAAAAACAAGCGCTGGCATGGGCAAAGCAGTATCACCAAGAAAAAAGTGGAATCAGAGATTCAAGAGATCGATGGTTTTGAGAAGAATAAATCTTAAGTAAATAGTAAAGCGATTCATGGAAAATTTCTGGCAAGCCTGCTCGTCACAATTAGAACAGGAACTCACGCCTCAGCAATTTAGTGCTTGGATCAAGCCTTTAACAGTAGTCGACTTTGAAGAAGGTCGTCTGCGTATTGGCGCACCTAATCGCTTTAAATTAGATTGGGTCAAAGCCCAATTTGCAGGACGTATCACCGAATTCGCCTCCCAGTTTTGGGATGACACCGTCGATGTCGAATTTATCATCGATCCACGTGCAGGCAAGAAACCCGTATCGACTACCACCGCGCCCGCCAATTTAGGTGAAGGCAGTGGTGCTGATCACAGTCAACGTACATCACAAGCAGGTACCAGCGACCTCGTTCATCACGACCCCGTGCCAGAAACAGCACCGCGTCGTGATAACTCTCGTATTAATTTCGATCTAACCTTTGATAGCTTCGTTACCGGTAAGGCCAATCAATTGGCGCGGGCGGCAGCGATACAAGTGGCGAATAATCCTGGCGTTTCCTATAACCCACTATTCTTATATGGTGGTGTGGGCTTGGGTAAGACGCATTTGATTCACGCCATCGGCAATCAGATCTTGCACGACAAACCGAACGCACGTATTCGTTATATCCACGCCGAACAATATGTACGTGACGTGGTGACGGCGTATCAGAAAAAAGGTTTTGACGATTTCAAACGTTACTACCATTCGCTCGATTTGCTCTTGATCGATGATATTCAATTCTTTGGCGGCAAAAGCCGTACGCAAGAAGAATTCTTCTATGCCTTCGAAGCGCTGATCGCGGCTAAGAAACAAATCATTATTACCAGCGATACCTACCCAAAAGAAATTTCGGGCATGGATGATCGCTTGATTTCGCGTTTTGATTCTGGCCTGACGGTCGCGATCGAACCACCAGAGCTAGAAATGCGCGTGGCGATTTTGCTCAAGAAAGCATATACAGAGGGTGTTAATTTCTCTGACGACGTCGCTTTCTTTGTGGCGAAGCACTTGCGTTCTAACGTCCGTGAACTTGAAGGCGCTTTGCGTAAGATCTTGGCGTACTCGCGTTTTCACGGCAAAGACATCACGATTGATGTCGTCAAAGAAGCGCTCAAAGATTTGTTGTCGGTACAAAACCGCCAGATCTCGGTTGAAAATATTCAAAAGACAGTGGCTGACTTCTTCAATATTAAAGTCGCCGATATGTATTCGAAACGTCGTCCAGCGAATATCGCTAGACCACGTCAGATCGCCATGTATTTGGCGAAAGAATTAACGCAGAAAAGTTTGCCAGAAATTGGTGAGTTGTTTGGTGGACGTGATCACACGACGGTATTGCATGCTGTACGTAAAATCGCCGCCGACCGCGCCAAGAGCCCAGAATGCAATCACGAATTGCATGTCTTGGAGCAAACCTTGAAGGGGTAAGTTATAGGTCTTCGCTATTACAGGAAGCATGCATTAGCGTCAGGTGTCATTCCCGCAAAGGCGGGAATCTAGTGGCGTAAAGGTAGTAAAACGAAAGACGTTGGATCCCTGCCTGTGCAGGGATGACGGCAAAGAAAGAAAAATGTAGGGCGGGTGAAACCCGCGCCGCAGTTCGGTTGAAAATGGAAGCAGTGTGATTCCTTGCCGAACGACGAGAAACAAAGAACGTCATTCCCGCAAAGGCGGGAATCTAGTGGCGTAAAGGCAGTAAAACGAAAGACGCTGGATCCCTGCCTGCGCAGGGATGACGGCAAAGAAAGAAAAATGTAGGGCGGGTGAAACCCGCGCTGCACTTCGGTTGAAAATGGAAGCAGCATGATTCCTTGCCGAACGATGAGAAACAAAGAACGTCATTCCCGCGAAGGCGGGAATCCAGTGGCGTAAAGGTAGTAAAACGAAAGACGCTGGATCCCTGCCTGCGCAGGGATGACGGCAAAGAAAGAAAAAATGTAGGGCGGGTGAAACCCGCGCCGCAGTTCGGTTGAAAACGGAAGCAACATGATTCATTGTTGAACCACGAGAAACAAAGAACGTCATTCCCACGAAGGCGGGAATCTAGTGGCGTAAAAAGCACTGAAAGCAATGAATCGGCTGTAGCAGTAAATATGAAAGACGCTGGACCCCTGCCTGTGCAGGGATGACGGCAAAGAAAGAAAAATGTAGGGCGGGTGAAACCCGCGCTGCAGTTCGGGTTGAAAATGGAAGCAGCATGATTCCTTGCCGAACGACGAGAAACAAAGAACGTCATTCCCGCGAAGGCGGGAATCCAGTGGCGTAAAGGCGGTAAAACGAAAGACGCTGGATCCCTGCGCAGGGATGACGGCAAAAAGGTTTTAAGCAGTTTTAAGCAGTCATTAAGCAGTTATCAAGCAGTAAAGCGGCGTAGGATTTACGCAAAATTGGCCACCAGGTTTGGGCAGTTTTTCGCAAGTCCTCCCAATGTGAAGTAAATGCAGCATCC
>CANHZI010000214.1 GCA_947464955.1 Oxalobacteraceae bacterium | reverse complement strand
GAAATATCAGTAGTGACTAGGTCACTTGATTTTGGCCAAATTGATTTTAAATATGGGAGCATCCGATTATCCCAGTAATCTCGACGTTGCTCGCCAACGCCATCTAAGGCCCGAACAAGCGTTTGAGCGGCAGATCTCAATCCATCTTCTGGAAGTGCCCTGGTCGCAGTAGCGACCTCGATTTTGGTAAACGTATCGCTGGGTTCTAGCGCGGCAAAGGTTAGCAAAGCAGCGTACTGTTCCCTGTGTTTTCCAAGTTGTGCGTAATGGATGGCACTCGCCAAGAAAGGTCGTTTGATTTCGAGCATCAACGGTCTATATAGACGGGGCGACCAAAGAAACCCTTCCCATGCAGAACGAGCTTCTTCAGCGGATATATCCCAATCGAATAGTGGTAGCAAATACTGAGAAGCCCAAGGTGGGTCAACCCTAAATAGTGAGATAGTGTTGGCGCAGAGAATAACCCGGGCATCTCGAAATTTTTTGATTTCCCTGTTACAGAATATTGTGAACAAGGGTTTGATAAAAACCGGAAGTTCCTGACCGTCCTCCAGAGAATGACGGTACCACCACCTCAAGGCTGCTTCGGTGACGTGACCAATTGGATGATTGATTGCTTGAAAGACCGGATCATCTCCTGACGTAGCCCCATCGACATTTTCGATTTTTGTTAAACGCTGTATCAAATTGAAAAACACAGACTCCCGACCTTCGAAGGTTTTTGCAATGGATTGCAACCACCAGCTAAGTGAATGCGCAAGATCAACTATCACGTCGTCAGGCATTCGATCGATCACCTCGGCCATATAGTGCCAAGACCGTTTTAAAAGTTTTTCTTCCGCCCAAGCTTGAAATGCCTCCCGCCATCGCTGAACGGGCCAAATGTTATTACGAGATAATGCAAACAAAGCGCACGCCGTTGTTGAAAAATTATCTCTGCAACGTTCACGCCAGTCATCTTCCTGCCAATGGTCAGCAGCAACTGGATTCTTGAGCCATGCAACTAATTCGCGCCGCCGCTTGGGTACGACCACAAATGTACGCAGTTCGTCGCTATTGCCCATCCAAGATGGAAATTCATCCCGGTCATCTGTTGCAAGCTTAAAGTAAGTATGTTGTTCCCCGAGAAACTTTAATTTCGCTGCTGCTGCTTCGCCTAGCTTTGCGCCAGCTGCGACCATTTTGGCTAGCCTTAACCAGATTTCACGATCGATTATCTCTTGCAGTCTTTCGTCCTCAGTATCATCTCTAAACATCGCACGTGGTGGGCCATTTAGAATTGCTTGTTCTAAACGTTCCATATTTGGCAAGTCCAAGTCAGGTGCCATTGCGACCAATAATCGCAACGCTTCGTGTTCTGTTTCCGTCGACCAGAGCCACCAAGATTGATCTGCCAAAAGCCAATGAAGTCGCTCCTCAGTCGAAAATAATTCCAAATTCGTTGCTGCAAAAAAAGTCAGTCGTTTGAATACTGGGTAAGGTATGTTGAACCAGTAAACAACTTGAATTCGTGCGCCTTCTGGATTTGTGGATACGGTCTCCAGCCAGGATTCTCTGACTAAATCGATTAACGCGGTCCAGTCGTGAAAATTTCTATTTTGATCATGGCAATTGATCGACGGTTGAAAAATATATGACTGATCATGATGGTCATCCACTCCACCCATTTCGCGCATCAGGTCAAGGGCGTCCCGTAGCATTCCCGTGGCGTCCCATAACAAGTCTGGTAATGATTCTCGCCAACGAGAATCTTGCGCAAGATCTTCCAATGCTGAATGGGTATGCTGGGAGTTGAGTACGATTTCCCAATTCACCATGTCTTTCAAACGCGTTGGCACCTTGGATTCGATAATTTCTGCGCTTTCCCAACCTCGAAATGGCTCGCGTAATTGGACCCGTGGGCTCAGCACATCACGTAATTGCATCCGTAAAGTTGGCGTCATTCCATCACGTGTGAAATTCGCTCGCCATTCATACATATCAATGCGGGATCGTTGGGATTTCACGCGGCCTGATAACACAACACGCCATAGTGTCCGCATCAAAGGAGGCGGTGGATTCTCTTTTAAGGCATGATTGATCCAATTCGCAAATGTTTCGTGTACAGTTCCCCCATTCTTTGCGACCCAAAGGACCAGCTTTGGATCATGAATATGCCGCGAAAGCCAGCGCGCTAGTTCATGCATCACGTCGTCCAGTTCACTACTATACGAGTTGTTTTTCACTAACGCCATCAATGGTGCCCTGCCGTAAGGGGATGGCCGACGCACCAGACTGAAAGTGAGTTTGCCGTCCTGCTTGGCGTTGGGTGTTACTCCGAAGCGCGGCAAATCGTCATGTCTAAATCGCTGAACGTCCAGAAATTCGAGCCAATCTAACGGTGGAAGTAGTTCGCTGTCAGCAAAGCGTTTGGCGGGTAAGCCGCGTTTTTCACTTAACGCCCACAGCATGCGTCCAACGAAATCGTCTTCTCTGGTGCTCGCCATTGGTTTGGTCGTTGCATACTGGGCGACTATTCGTTCTTTTCCAAGCACGCCATCCCGATATGTGGCTGCCCATGTGCGTAAGGTCTTGTGTAGATAGCTGTGATTGTCATGTTCCCGGTAAAGAATCGGTGTAACGTTCTTTGCTCGCCACTCGTTGCCATTTGCTTCTTCCTTACCTTTTTGATAGCTGCCAAACGCGAACATTTCTGGCGGCAACTCTCCCATAAGACGATCAGCAGCGAGCGCATCCATCATGTAACGCAGAACAGGATCATTGATGCTGTAGCCAATAAAACATACCGTGTAGTTACGGAAAAGTTCACTTACGAAACGGGCTGCCCATCGTTCAGTCAAGTACGCCAATCCGAAATCTCCGCTCGAAACGACAAGACTGTCTAGATTACTGGGGTTCGTTTTACCTGACAGCAAACCGTGGAGGTAAACTAAACCGTCCCATCGATTCTTGGGCACTGGAAGTAGCGGCGCTTGATAGGTTGAGATTGTTAGGTCATTGCGGTTAATGACTTCTTCAAATAATCTGTCAAAATTTGTGGTGATGAGTCGGACTCGTCCTTCTCTTTGGCGTGCCAAGGTCAGCAGCGCATGATGTGTACTTGTGGAATTTGTGGCGGAGAGATCTGGGGTTAATATTTTTGCGAGCTGCTCTCGAACCATCACACGGCCACCACGAAGTCGGCCTTCGAGTAAGCCAATTGTTGTGTCAAATTGACTGGTCTTGATCGCTGCTTGCTCGATGGCGTTGGGTAGTTCACCCAAGCCTTCATAGAGACGGGAAACGAGTCCGCCAAATCCCGGTAGCCGTGCAGGGTACGAAATGCCAGCACCACAGAAAAAAACAACCCTACCATCTTCATGTGCTTGTAACAAACGTTCGGGAATATCTGGGCCATTTTTAATGAACTGCATACATGAAGTTTTCGCTAAATTGGTAAATCGTAATTTTTGAGCTAAGAAAACTCAGCTCTTTTGTGAAATTTTAACCAACGACAAAGTTGTGGACCAAAGTGTGGATGGGATTACAGCATCCTCAATTGCCGAACGTCTCGACCAGCAACGCTTGGCATTTTCTTAGGGCTAAATTACTCCGCAGCGATCATCAGTTTGTTAAGCTTTTCCAGCGCCTTAGTCACGATCTTTCCCTGCTCTTCAATGTTGTCGATGATCTCTTTTGGAGAACGAGTATCCGTATTAATAACCGCAGTTGGGTTAACTGCTTTTAGATCGAATACAGCCGCATCAATACTGGCTGCCTGAACCTCAAGTTCATGTGCAGTCTTTTCATTCGCTTTAACTTTCAACTCAAGTGTTTTCAGCTTCGCTTCAGTAGCTTTATCTTTTTTGAGACGTTTGTATTGCTCTTTTTGATCGGCCACAGTTGCTTTGATTTTTGCTGCTTCATCAAGCAGTGGCTGCATCTCTGCACGAGCATTTGCACGGCGTGCAGAAAAATCGATTGTCCATGAATAGCGGCTATCACTCGATGGTTTGCCGCGCTGTTGTAGCATTCGGGCATAACTTGGGAAGGGCTTGCCTGCGTTATCTTCATCAGCGAGCCAATCTTTCGTGAGGATAGTCGGCAATTTCGCATCAGCCAGAATTTCACCATGTTGATCAAAACCGAAGTGGGCGAGTGTAAGCGGTGTCTTCTTACCCACCTTAACGTAGGATAAGTCGTAGTACCAGGTCTTCGCTGTTTTTTCGCCCTTGGTGAAAAATAGTAGATTGGTTTTTACACCTGCGCCCGCGGTGGAGAACACGCCGCCGGGTAGGCTGACAATGGCCCACAGATCGCACTCGTCTACCAGTTTGCGTTTTGTCTCGACGAAAGAGCTTTCATTAGTGCGAAAAAGCAGCCCCTCATCCAATACAATGGCGCAAGAGCCATTAGGAGCCAATTCACTGAGTATGTCCTGCACAAATAACACCTGCGTCGAACTGGTTGGATAAGAGAAATTATTTTGTGCCGACTTACCTTCCTTTCCGCCAAAGGGCGGATTGGCGAGAATGACATCAAACTGCTTAGGTGCCTGTTCAAATAGCCCGGCGTAGGTAGCGCGCCGCTCGAGAGTGTTGCCGTGCCATAAGTTGGGCTGGTCGATGCCATGCAGCACCAGATTGGCTAGAGCAATCGGGAACACCAAATTTTCTTTTTCTCGGCCAAAGAAAGTGTCGTGCTTGAGGGTGTCGATGTCGGTGCTGGTAGCGCTTTGGCCCAACTGACGGGAAATGTGCTCATAGGCAATCGCCAGAAAACCGCCCGTTCCGCAGCATGGGTCGTACACCGTCTCCCCAAGTTGTGGATTGACGGTATGCACCATTGCACGGATTACTTCGCGCGGCGTGAAAAATTGGCCGCCGTCAGAATTCTTCTCACCCATTTTCAAAAGCAGGTCTTCATAAACCTGCGACAGAGTGAAGAAGTGTTGATCGTCCACATGGTCGATGTTGATCTGGTGCACCTTGTCCAATATGTCACGCAGATTGGCCTCGCTGTCGACGCGTACCTTTTCCACCGCCGTCATGGTGCGGCCCATAATACGCTGCTTGCGGCTGGCTGCTGGGTTCGGCAGGCCAGTAACGATGTCTATATCCAAGCTATGCAGATGCGGCAACAGTTCTTTGTTGATAAACTCGAATAGTTTGCCGTCGCCTGCTGCGAACAGTTCCTGTCGCTTCCAGCCGAAGGGCTTTCCTTCAACCGTTTTTGGGTGCTCGGGTTTGTCGGAATACGGCGCGGCCCAGTCCTGCCAACGGTAAGGGCTCTGCAATGCGGATGAGTAATCCGCACCCAACACCTCGGCCTCTTCGCGCGCCTTAGCCTCCTGTGCATCGAGAATGCGCAGGAACAGAATCCAAGTCAGTTCTGGCACATACTGCAAGGCGCTGGCGCAGTTGGAGCGACGCATCACATCGCAGATGCTTTTGACAAAGCTAGAGAGCGACTGCGTGGAGGCAATGGACTTTGGTTGTTTATCGGTTGTTTTTTTTCTGGCCATGGTTATACCTCAAAGGCTTGCGCGAGCACGCGGTTTGTAAGGCAATTGATGTCTTCCAACGCTGCCTTGCTTGAATTTTCTATTGCGTCGATTTCAGTCATGGCTGCCTGTATGCGTTCCACCATGTGTTGTTGTTCGGTCTTGTTCGGTGCGGGTATTTCCAAAGCATTCATCAGCGTACCATTTAGAGCTGCCTGACTTCCACCACGGTCGGCAGACAAATTGCGCAAATCCTGATACGACGACTTCATCCATAGATAGAGAAAGTCCGGCTCCCATGTGTCGTTCGGCATGACTGCAAAACAGTTTTGATTGGTGGTAGCGGGAATTTCCAGAATCGCCGACTGCCCGCGTGTTTTGCCCTGCCCAATCATCGCAATTAGAACGGTCTTGGGCGGCAACAAGGACAACGAGCATTCTGCCAGCGCCAGCTTTGAAATAGCTTCCTCGGTTGCGGTAATGCGCGTGAATGCAACCTCGCCAGTTTTTACCCAAGCGATCTCTCCTGGTTGCCAATACTGCTTGTTGCCTCGTGGGGGGGTGGAGCCACTAGTGGTTGGTGCATGGACACCAAGCTGTTTCTTCGGTACGTCATTCAGTTCCGCAAAGAAGGCTTTGAGCATGCGGGCACGGAGTAAACGTGTGTCGCTCAAAGCCGACTGTGCTGCCTGCCGGGCGGTTTCCACTTCGGTCAGTTGGGCTTTCAGGCTGGCTGCAACCACTAATTGCTCAGTATTTGAGCCATGAATAGTCACCTCAAAACCAAGCAGGGCATCGATGTCGGCGCGCGGCATCCGCGAACCTGTCTTATCT
>CANHZI010000213.1 GCA_947464955.1 Oxalobacteraceae bacterium | reverse complement strand
TCGGTTATTCTTGGTGCGATGAGTGGTAAGCGTTTAGAGTCCAATGAAATTGCGGCTTTAGATGCGTATTCCGCAGCCATTGGTCTCGCTTTCCAAGTCGTTGACGATGTACTCGACGCCACAGCCGATTCCGCCACACTGGGCAAAACTGCAGGCAAAGACGCCGCCGACAACAAACCCACTTACGTGTCATTATTAGGTTTGGAAGCATCACAACAATTAGCACAACAGCTCTGTCAGGATGCTCATCAAGCCCTGACTATTTTTGGAGAATCCGCCCAGCATCTGCATGATTTAGCAGACTTGATCGTTCAGCGGAAAGCATAACCATGTCCTTACTCAATACCATCAACTCACCATCAGACCTGCGCCACCTCAGCCGCACACAACTACCTGCGTTGGCCGATGAGTTACGTAATTTCGTGATCGAATCGGTTTCTAAAACAGGTGGTCATTTATCATCGAATTTGGGTACAGTCGAACTCACAATTGCTTTGCACTATGTCTTCAACACACCCGAAGATCGTTTGGTGTGGGACGTTGGTCATCAAACTTACCCGCACAAAATCTTAACGGGCCGCCGCGATCAAATGCATAGTCTGCGCCAACTCAACGGTATTTCAGGCTTCCCGCGTCGCAGTGAAAGTGAATACGATACCTTTGGCACTGCGCATTCATCGACATCGATTTCTGCCGCTCTGGGTATGGCATTAGCCGCCCGCACCAAGGGTGAGTCACGCCATGCGGTTGCCATCATTGGCGATGGCTCCATGACTGCAGGTATGGCCTTCGAAGCGATGAATAATGCCGGTGTATACGATGATATCAATATGCTGGTGGTCTTAAACGACAACGACATGTCGATCTCGCCACCAGTCGGAGCATTGAATCGCTACTTGGCACGCTTAATGTCCGGCAAGTTTTATGCAGCGGCGCGCAATGTCGGCAAATCTGTGTTGCCGCAGCCGATGTTGGAACTTGCACGTAAATTTGAAGAACACGCCAAAGGCATGATCGTGCCAGCCACCATGTTCGAAGAATTTGGCTTTAACTATATCGGTCCAATCGACGGCCATGATTTAGAGTCTTTGATTCCAACACTGCAAAACATTAAGAATCTGAAGGGCCCACAGTTCTTACATGTGGTTACCAAAAAAGGACAAGGCTACAAGTTGGCAGAAGCGGATCCAATCTTGTATCACGGCCCAGGTAAGTTCAATCCTGCAGAAGGCATCAAACCCGCTGCCATACCCGCCAAAAAAACGTACACACAAGTGTTTGGAGAATGGTTGTGTGACATGGCGGCCGCAGATGAAAAACTCATCGGCATCACGCCCGCGATGCGCGAAGGTTCAGGCATGGTTGAATTCGAGCAGCGTTTTCCGAAACGCTATTACGACGTCGGCATCGCTGAACAACATTCCGTCACTTTCGCTGCAGGCATGGCGACCGAAGGTTTAAAGCCGGTAGTGGCTATTTATTCGACATTCTTGCAACGCGCCTATGATCAATTGATCCACGATGTCGCTTTGCAAAATCTCGATGTGACTTTCGCCTTGGATCGCGCAGGTCTAGTGGGTGCGGATGGCGCCACGCATGCAGGTAATTATGACCTCGCCTACTTACGCTGTATTCCGAACATGGTGATCATGGCGCCTGCTGATGAAAACGAATGTCGTCAAATGCTGACGACGGCCTATCACTATCCAGGTCCAGCCGCAGTGCGCTATCCGCGCGGTGCTGGTATCGGTAAAGTAACCGAAGCCACATTGACAGATCTTGTGATCGGCAAAGCCGATTTGCTACGTCAGGGTTCGAAAGTCGCCATCCTCGCCTTTGGTTCTATGGTGCATCCCGCACTCAAAGCAGCGGAGAATCTTGATGCGACTGTGGTCAATATGCGCTTTGTGAAACCACTCGATATCGAGATGATCAAAGACATCGCCAACCGTCATGACAATATCGTGACCATCGAAGAAGGTTGCACGATGGGTGGCGCTGGGTCTGCGGTGGCTGAAGCTTTGACCGAAATAGGCTTAGCTAAACCCATATTGATGTTAGGCTTGCCAGACAAGTTCGTCGATCATGGCGACCCAGCTCTGCTACTGGCGCAATGTGGCTTGAATGCCGAAGGGATTGAGTTGTCTATTCGTAAGCGCTTCGACTGACCTTAGTTTCCTTAGTTTCTTAAGGCGGCTTCTGTTTCTTAAACTGTGCTGGTCGGGGGTAGCCCGACAGCTAATTACCTTTTTTGCTTCGCCAAAAAAGGTAATCCAAAAAAGGCGACCGCGAAGTCACTGCCCTTCGGGTTCCCAATTATGTAATGCAAAAAAATGGGGAAGTGTTGAAACTCGCTACGCTCAGACAGCAACACTTCCTATATCCATTTTCTGCATTACACAATTGGCAGTGCCACACGCGGATACCACCTTCGGCATACTAATTGTATGTCTCAAAATCCCTAAAATACGACTCTAAAACGCCGGCACTACCGCGCCTTTATAGCGTTCTTGAATAAATTTCTTCACTTCCGCCGAGTTCAATACCGCAGCTAGTTTTTTGAAGGCTGGGCGATCTTTATTGTCGGAGCGTGCCACCAAGAGATTCGCATACGGTGAATTTGCATCTTCAATAAACAGAGAATCTTTAACTGGATTTAATTTCGCTTCGATCGCGTAATTCGTATTAATCAAAGCCAAATCCACTTGCCCCAAAATACGTGGCAAGGTTGCGGCCTCAAGCTCTTTGAATTTGAAATTCTTTGGATTCTCGATGATATCGCGCTTGGTCGCGGAGATATTATTCGGATCCTTCAATTTCAACAAACCTTGCTTCGCCAATAACAGCAAAGAGCGCCCCGAATTCGAAGGGTCGTTTGGAATGGCGATTGTCGCGCCATTTGGCAAATCACTGAGCTTCTTGTATTTCGTTGAGTAAGCCGCAAATGGCTCGACGTGTACTTTGGCGATCACCACCTGCAAATCATTTTTATGACTTTTCTTAAACTCGTTTAAGAAAGGCTGATGCAAATAGTAATTGCCATCGAGATGTTTCTCATTCACTTGCACGCCAGGCTGAATATAGTCGGTAAAAACCTTGATCTTTAAGTCGACGCCCTGCTTTGCCAAGATCGGCTTAACGAACTCCAAAATCTCAGCGTGCGGTACTGGACTCGCTGCGATGGTCAAGGTATCAGTCGCTTGTGCATGCGCCACCGACAAGTGACCAGCAAATACAAAAGCGATGCTAGCCAAAAGCGCAGGCAATGCCGATAACGAACGACGACGGTTGAGCTTGAATGACATATTAAAAACTCCCAATAGCTTAAAGGCTTATTTTCGCGTGAATTTACGCACCAAGAAATCACCCAAATACTGCATCACTTGCACCAAGATTACCAAGATCGCAACGGTCACGATCATGACCTCGGTTTGGAATCGTTGGTATCCAAACCGCAATGCCAAGTCACCCAAACCACCACCACCAATCACACCCGACATTGCTGAGTATGAGACTAAAGCGATCGTCGTCACCGTGGTGGCTGCTAATAAGCCCGGCAATGCTTCTGGTAACAAGGCATGCAAAATAATCTGATGAGTTTTCGCGCCCATCGCTTGGCAAGCTTCGATAATGCCGCGATCGACCTCGCGTAACACGTTCTCAACCAGGCGAGCGAAAAAGGGGGTCGTGCCTATCACTAAAGGCGGGATCGTTCCGGCAACGCCCAACGATGTGCCGACCAATAACAAAGTTAAGGGGATCAATACAATCAGCAAAATAATGAAGGGCACTGAGCGCAGAATATTGACCACGAAGGACAATAAGTTATACACCAAACCCTGCTCCAGCAATTGTCGCTTACTGGTCAAAAACAATAAGACGCCCAGAGGCAAACCCAGTAACAAAGTAAAAAACAGTGACACGCCCGTCATGGTTAATGTGTCCCACGTCGCTTGTAGAATATCTTCCCAATCAATGACAGAAAAATCCATTATTGCACTCCTTCCACTGCACTTGAGTGCAAGTCATCGATGCGCACTTGCGCAGCCGTCAGCAACTGTCTCACCTTGATGCGTTCACTCGTTTCACCAGCCAGCTCTACAATCAATTGGCCATACGGCGTGTTTTTAATACGTGCGATCACACCTTGCAAAATCACGATATCTGCCGAGGTTTGTGCGGCGATTCTGTGAAGAATTGGTTCGTGTGTCGCATCCCCCACATAAGTTAAACGGAGCAAATCGCTGTTCTCACGTTGGCGCAATTGCTGCAAGAGTTCCAAATCTAAAGCTTGATTTTCGGCGACTAAACCTTGTGTCAATGGATGTTGCGGGTGGAGGAATACATCGACCACTTCACCACTTTCCACGATCTCACCACCATCAATCACCGCAACACGGTCGCAGATACTGCGAATCACTTGCATTTCATGGGTAATCAAAACGATGGTTAAACCCAGTTTTTGGTTGATGTCGAGCAGCAAGCGCAAAATGGATTGTGTGGTTTCAGGATCGAGCGCAGAGGTCGCTTCGTCGCACAAAAGAAGGTGCGGATAGTTCGCCAAGGCACGGGCAATACCAACACGCTGCTTTTGGCCACCAGAGAGTTGCGAAGGATATTGATGGCGATGTGCACTCAACCCAACTAACTCCAACAATTCGTCAACCCGTTGTTGACGTTGCTCTTTGCTGTACTTGCCACTGAGTTTAAGTGGAAAGGCAATGTTCTGTTCGACGGTTTTCGCACTC
The DNA here is from genome assembly GCA_947464955.1 of Oxalobacteraceae bacterium. Lineage (GTDB taxonomy): Bacteria > Pseudomonadota > Gammaproteobacteria > Burkholderiales > Burkholderiaceae_D > Undibacterium. The sequence goes on along the minus strand of CANHZI010000213.1, from coordinate 1,617 downwards.
AACAAATTAAAGTGTTGAAACACCATACCGATACGCTGACGCAGCGCTAGCAATTGTCGCGTGTCGTATTGGGTTATATCTTCACCTTCGATGATGACTTTACCCGCGGTCGGACGTTCCAATAAATTGAGGGCACGTAGCAAAGTGCTTTTACCCGCACCAGAACGACCAATGATGCCGAAAATTTCGCCCTTCTCGACCTGTAGGTCAATACGGCGCAAGGCAGCAATTCGACGCTGCCCCACTACGTATTCTTTTTCTAAAGCTTCGATTTTAATCACGTCGTACTCGCCTTGTTCTTGTTATTCAGCACAGCCACCGCCAAAGCTCACTCCGAACGAGCGTTAATGACGCGGCAAAGGCACGATTCTATAGAAGAACACCAAATCATGCTGAGTCATGGCATGTGTTCTCAATAAGGAAACGCCAATGGCTGTTGCTTTAGCTTGGATGATAAATTTTAGGCAAGTTCGACTTCTGCGATCGCCTTACGAATATCTTCGCGACTCAATGATGGCGCGAACTTTTGGATGAAATCGTAAGTGTAAGCGCGCAAATAAGCACCACGACGCACGGCCAAGCGTGTGACATTGGTGCGGAACAAATGGCTAGCCGAGAGAGTTCTCAAACCTTTTGAGCGTTGATTATCAGTGCTACTTTCAATCGCCATCGAAGCGACTAAACCCACGCCCAAACCCAAGGTGACATATTGTTGAATCACATCTGAATCCATTGCCGTGAGCACGATGTCAGTGCGCAGCCCAGCTTGACGGAAGGCTTCATCAATATGCCCGCGACCAGTGAAGCCCACGTCATAGGTAATCAAAGGATACTTCGCAAGGTCAGCCAAACTCAATTCTTCAATACTGAGCAGGGGATGATCTTCGGGAACCACGACCACGTGATTCCATTCGTAACAAGGGAAAGAAACAAGGTCTTTAAACTGGGATAAACCTTCGGTTGCAATCCCAATATCTGCCTTGCCGGACAAGACCCATTCCGCGATATGTTCTGGTGCACTTTGCTGTAAAGCGATACGCACTTCCGGGAAAGCATGGCGAAATTGCTGCACCACTTTTGGCAACACATAGCGCGCCTGGGTATGTGTCGTCGCAATCGCCAAAGTACCGCGCGCTTGATCGGAATAATCATTGCCCGCTTGGCGTAGATTCTCAGCTTCCAATAATAGACGTTCGATAATCGGCAAGATACCTTTACCAGGCTCAGTCAAGCCGGTTAAACGCTTGCCATTACGTTCAAAAATATCGACGCCCAATTCTTCTTCAACTTCACGAATCTGACGGCTCACACCCGGTTGGGATGTAAATAACACATTAGCCACTTCCGTCAGGTTATAACCGCAACGGCAGGCTTCACGTATAGAGCGTAATTGTTGGAAGTTCATAAATACCTTTTATTCAAATAGGACTTACGCAAAATTGCGCTGGCTAGACTCGGCGCCGAAGACAGTGCGCCTGCACGGCGAGGCGAACACAACAACGCCAGCATCTGTTTTGTCGTTCACTTGTCAGGACTTCCCCAAAATTGCGCTGGCTAGGCGTGGAGCCGAAGACAGTGCGTCTGCACGGCGAGGCGAACACAACAACGCTAGCGTCT
>CANHZI010000212.1 GCA_947464955.1 Oxalobacteraceae bacterium | reverse complement strand
TTCAATTTCACTCTGTTCAAATTGTGGGCCGAGATAACTGCCTTGCATACGGTCGTAACTGGTGCAGGTTTCCCGCGGTAGATCTAAGTAGCCATGGTAAGCCGCCAATGCCGCACCCAATGCACCACCCGCATCGCCTGCTGCAGGTTGTACCCAAATTTTTTCAAAAGCACCTTGCTTAAAAAGTTTGCCGTTGGCGACGCAATTTAGGGCGACGCCGCCAGCAAGGCATAGGTTCTTCATGCCCGTTTCTTGTGCAATCGCGGCAGCTAATTTCAAGACCACTGTTTCAGTGGCAGCTTGTAGTGAGGCTGCCATGTCCATATGAACTTGGGTCAATGCAACTTCTGATTTTCGAACCGGCAGATTAAATAATTGGCTGAAATGATCGTTGGTCATCGTTAAGCCAGCGCAGTAATCGAAGTACTTCATGTCGAGACGGAATGAACCGTCGTCTTTGACATCCAACAGATGTTCAAAAATTTGATCAGTGAAGCGTGGTGTGCCATAGGGTGCTAAACCCATTACTTTGTATTCGCCCGAATTCACTTTAAAACCTAGATGGTAGGTGAATGCGGAATACAGCAAACCAAGTGAGTGCGGAAAATGGATTTCCTTGATCACTTCTAATTTCTTGTTCCGACCAATCGCCAATGAACTCGTTGCCCACTCGCCGACGCCATCCAGTGTCAAGACGGCTGCTTCATCAAATGGGGAAGGGTAGAAAGCACTGGCGGCATGACTTTGGTGGTGTTCGCCAAAAAGCAGTTTACTTTCCCAGTCTATGTTGGCTGAGAAGGTTTTCAATTCTTTCGCCAGTAAGTTCTTCAGAAATAGTTTTTCTCTGAGCCACACTGGCAAAGCAAGACGAAAAGAAGAAAAGCCTTTAGGCGCAAAAGCGAGATAGGTTTCTAAAAGACGTTCAAATTTTAAGAATGGCTTGTCATAGAAAGCGACATGATCGACTTCGTCAATCCTAATGCCCGCAGCACTTAAGCAATATTCGAGCGCTTGTTTGGGAAAAGCAGGATCATGTTTTTTGCGCGTAAAGCGTTCTTCTTGCGCCGCTGCGACGATGACGCCATCGCGAATCAGTGCCGCTGCACTATCGTGGTAATACGCGGAGATGCCGACAACAATCATGTGATCTTAAAATAAGGTGTAGATGAAAGGCGCAATGGCGCTGCCTTGTGCCAGCACGATTAAGGCACCGAGCAATGCCATGATCAGCAAAATGGGGACTAGCCAAAATTTCTTTCTGGCTTTGAGAAAGGAAAAAAGTTCTTTTAGGAAAGACAAGATGGTATTCCTCTGGGCTACGAAAACGGGCGCTGTCGAATTGATTTGAGCGCGCTGAATGTGTGCGATTCTAACACTAATGGTGCTTGCAATTAGCACCATCTAGATGACTTAGAATTGGTCTTTCATTGACTCTGGCGCTGGCCCAGGAGGCGTTCTCGATTTCCAATAGCTACTTGCTGCGCGGTCAATCTTTAAATCCAAAGGCCTTTTCCCAAACAAACGCATGGCCATGGCGAAAGGGGTGATCGCGAGGAAAAACACTATGCCTAGTGCAATCGGACTCACGATTTTGGAAAGTAACACGCCAAACCGCATCCAGGCTATATTCAGTTGATGTAGAGCCTTGGGCGCAAACAGCGCAAAAATGAGGAATGCAGACGCTGGAATTGCAGCCCACAGCCGAATCGGTTCGTGATGTCGTAGGGGCAAAAGTGCGAGGATGGTGAAAAATGTGAACATGACTAGACCAAAGTTGCGATCGGTCGACATTTCAGGTTCAGTAGATGGTGATGTTGGTTTTGCTTCGTTCATGATGCGAATGTTTGATGCGAATGTTTGATGTAATGGCTGCCCGAAGTATCGCATATCAGAAGGCTCCATGCTGAAAATTTGCACTCCGTGGTCTCGGCTAAAAAAGAACAGGGGGCTTGGGAAAATTTCCCCATAGCCCCCTGCGACTTTGCCTAGCGCTTTCTTTAAATAATCAATGCAGCCGACAAAGTCCTAACTTCATCTTCCGATTCTTCGAGTATGCCTTGTAGGCTACCTTCGCCCACGACAAAATTGATGTCTGATTCGCAGCGATTGCTTTCATTATCTGTGCGGGTGTCCAAAGGGGAAACCGTACGAGCAAGTTCGTTGGCGAGTAACAAGGTATCGCCGAGGTTTTCTGGTGGCATCGCGCGTAAGCCATACCACAAGCCCTCTAACGCGTTCGTGACTTCAGTTGGGAGGCTAAGATCTTTAAGTACTGCACGGCCTATGATCGATTCTTGTGAGCGTTCTTCCGTGCCCGTTTCACTGAGGGCATCAAAATTCTCATCATCCTCGGCGCCAGAGAGATCATCGGGTTCGAGTAAGCAGGGGAATTCTTCTGCTCTCGATAAAAGATAAAAGCCACCGACTTCGTGCACGATGCCGGCGAACATGGCGGTATCTGGATCTAATTTTGTGACTCTACGCGCTAATATTTGAGCCAAAGCAGCGACTTGGGCTGAGTGTTCCCACAGCTGATTAATTTTGGCGCGGATTACAGGATTTTTGCTGGCCCCTGCAATTTGTCGAACGACTAGCGATGCCACCAGAGCACGTAAAGTTTTGAAACCGAGACGGGCGATAGCAGAGCGTACGTTGGCAACTTCACTGGTTGAACGCTTGTAGGCAGCGCTGTTGGCAACCGCCACTACTTTCGCCGCTAATAAAGGCTCATTGAGAATAATTTTGCTGGCAGTATCGAGCGAACAGTCTTCGACATTAATCGCTTCTTGTACGCGAAGAGAAGTGGCAACGCTGGCGGAGAAAACAAGATCACCGCGAAGTGCCTGTTCTACCAGCAAACTTAAAGCTTGAGTCTTGTTCATCACAGAGCCTTACTCCGAATAAAAAAAGAATCGAACATTGTGCGTCTGCTGCAAAACAGCAGGCGACTGCCTTTGCGCTTGCCAAGGATGCTGACTAGGCGCGAAATTCCCTCACGTCTGATTGAAGCCTGCTGCCTTTCGTGACGGCGTCCAATAATGAACCGCGTTCAGCGAAATCATTTCGAGTAATTGTTAAAAATCCTTAAATATCAATGTAGCAGAAAACCTTTCTGCATGGAAATTTATTTTTGTTTTTATGACTGAGATTTTGTATTTGTGTAACTAAGGTGCAGGGTGGTATTAAGAAGTGTTAAAACGACATTAAATTTAAGGCAATTCAGAAGGATTGTTAAGAGTCTATTTGCCACGTTGCGGCAATTGATCAGGATCTTTAGGTGGGGATTTGAGCCTTGCGGCAAGCCATGGTTGACGTCGTGCCAGGCGCCATAAGGTACAAAAGAGGCAGACCTGCGTACACGCCTGCCATAGGATTTGAATGCGTTTTTGCAAGCGCATGTTGAACCAGAAATTAGTCTAGTGTCGCGATCACAGGTGCGTGATCTGATGGTTGTTCCCACTTGCGAGGAACACGATCCACCACACAAGACGTACAGCGTTTGGCTAAAGGGGCCGATAGCAAAACGTGATCAATGCGCACACCCTTGTTTAAGCGGAAGCCCAGCTGACGATAATCCCACCAACTAAAGGTTTTTTCTGGCTGCTCGAATTGACGGAAGCTGTCGCTTAAACCGAGGTCGAGCAAGGCTTGAAAGGCAGCGCGTTCTGGTGGTGATACTAAATTCATGCCTTCCCATGCTGCAGGGTCGTGCACATCACGATCGTCAGGTGCGATATTGTAGTCGCCGAGCAAAGCGAGCTCTGGATATTTCCCCATTTCGCTTTTGATCCATTCGCGCAGGGCGGCTAGCCAGCTCAGTTTGTAAGGATATTTTTCAGAGTCTAAAGCCTGGCCGTTTGGTACATAAGCGCAGACGATACGCATGCCTTCAATCGTCGCCGCGATAATCCGTTGCTGTTCATCTTCAAACAATGGATTATTTTTTTGTACTTCGGTAATCGCATGACGAGACAGAATCGCAACACCGTTGTAAGTTTTTTGCCCAGTGAAAGCGACGTGATATCCCGCGGCTTCAATTTCAGCCTGTGGAAACTTGTCATCTGTAAGCTTAGTTTCTTGTATGCACAGGACATCGACTGGATTTGTTTCCAGCCATTGCAAAACTTGAGGCAAGCGTACTTTGAGAGAGTTAACATTCCAAGTGACAAGTTTCATTGCAGTTTGCTTTCTTTCGTTTGGGGCTGACTTCAACTGTATGGAGGAGCCATCTAGTTAAAAATGCCGCGCTATAAGACATAGCAGCGGCATTTCGTATTTCAATTTACTTTCAGTCGCATGGTGTGGCAACGTGTCACTTTGTTGCGCGAAAGTTGGCAGAGATTAGCCTGCGCGGTTCATCAAGAAAGTCGTCAACAAAGGAACTGGGCGACCAGTTGCGCCTTTTGCTGCGCCAGATTTCCATGATGTGCCAGCGATATCGAGATGCACCCAGGTGTATTTGCGTGTGAAGCGTTCGAGGAAGCACGCTGCAGTAATAGAACCAGCCGCTGGGCCACCGATGTTGGCCATATCAGCAAAGTTGGACTTCAATTGCTCGTTATACAGTTCACCGATTGGCAAACGCCATGCGGTATCGTTTGCTTCTTTGCCGGCGGCCAGCAATTCGTCTGCCAACTTATCATGTGCTGCGTCATGACGAGTGAACAGGCCAGTGTTGTGATGGCCAAGCGAAGTAATGATTGCGCCTGTCAAAGTCGCGACGTCGATGACGGCTGCTGGTTTGAAGCGTTCTGCATAGGTTAAGGCGTCGCACAAAATCAAACGGCCTTCAGCATCTGTGTTCAAAATTTCAATTGTTTGACCAGACATGGAAGTGACGATATCACCAGGACGCGTAGCGCGGCCAGACGGCATGTTTTCGCAAGTTGGGATCACCGCGATCACGTTGAGCTTTAGTTTCATTTCACCAATGGCGCGCATCGTGCCCAGAATGGAACCCGCACCGCCCATGTCGTATTTCATTTCGTCCATGCCTGGACCTGCTTTCAATGAAATACCACCGGAGTCAAACGTGATACCTTTACCAACCAAGACTACAGGAGCATCTTTAGCTTTACCGCCCATGTGCTTCAATACGATGAATTTTGGTGGCTCATCAGTGCCTGCGGAAACAGACAAGAAGCTATTCATCTTCAATGCTTGAATTTGTTTGCGGTCGAGAATCTCAACGCCCATTTTAAATTGCGTTGCGATTTTCTTCGCCGTGTTCGCCAAATGAGTTGGTGTGCAGAAGTTAGCTGGCGTATTGCCTAACTCTTTAGTCAATTCCATACCATTGACCAAGGCAATACTTTGCGCCAATGCGGTTTTTGCTGCAGTTGCTTCATTAGTTGCAACGAGGATGCCTACCTTTTTGACGTTAGCAGGAATCGTATCTTTTTTGCTCTTGTGCGCATCCGTGCGGAAAACCACTTCGTTAAAAGCGATGACGGTTTGGCGAATAGACCAAGCGGTGTTACGGCCATCAACAGCTGGCAGGGCCAAAGTAACATCGCCTGCACCTAAGCCGTTCAAGCTACGTGCTGCGACTTGAACTGCAGCAGTGAATGCTTTTTCGGAAACTTTTGCTGGGTCTTCGCCCAAACCGACCAATAAAACACGTTCTGCGGCGACATCAGTCACACCGCGCAGCAATAAAGATGAGCCGGCCTTGCCAGTAATATCGCCTGATTTTAACGCTGCATCAATCGCGCCTTTCTTGTTCAAGGCAGTCGCTGCGACGGACAATTTCTTATTTTCAAAGACGCCAACGACGAGGCATCCAGTCTTGATTGTGTTGCTTGCGCTTTTGGCGTCTAGTGTTTTTATGCTAAAGTCCACGTTTTGCTCCTTATTGTTGAACGGGCTGCTGTTTTATTCTTGTTCCCAAGCGATTGTCTCAGATGAGACGCTGACTACCACTTGCGGCATCGACCGAATACAATGATGGACAGTGCAACGGTCGTAAAATGACTATTATAACGCTCTTGTAAGACCGATATAACCACTATTCATCACTATTAACCACTTATATTTATGATTTTTGAACGTGCGCTCAGACGAGAATTACTAAGTGCTGCAGGCGCTGTTTTCACCACATTATTTACCATCACTGTCACTTTCATGTTGATTCGTATCCTCGGCGAGGCCGCAGGGGGCAAGGTGGCATCGCGTGATGTGTTAATTCTGATCGGCTTCACTTCCCTCGATTATTTTCCAATTCTGCTGATTTTGACGGGATTTATTTCGGTGCTGTTGGTCGTCACCCGCGCTTATCAAGAGTCGGAAATGGTGGTGTGGTTCGCCTCGGGCTTGAGTTTGACGCGTTGGATTAAGCCGATTTTGAGCTTCGGTATCCCATTGATGCTATTGGTCGGCACCCTGAGTATGGTGGTTTCTCCTTGGGCCAATGA
>CANHZI010000211.1 GCA_947464955.1 Oxalobacteraceae bacterium | reverse complement strand
CTGCTATTTGGCCCCACTCTTCGTGAATAAAATCAAAGTCATTAGCAATTAGTTCATCTAGTTTTCTCAGATCACAAGAAAATAGGCTATCAAAAAGAAGTTGATTTTTTTCGGACAACACTTCAATTAAATTAGAAGTGATCGATACTGAATTGGCAGGTTGCAGATGGGCCGAGACAGTTGCACTCGACACTTCCGCGTTTAATCGATTCGTGGCCAACACGAGAAAAAACATAAGGAAATACTTCTTCATAATGCCTCTACTTAGCAACGTGTAAAATAAAAAAATTCGTCATATGTGATGACAATCGTGCGCATTCATTGCAATCCTGCGCTTTGTTGTTTATTTGGAAAATGAAACTAAAATGAAAAATAAAATAAGCATCGGTAACAGCAATGCAAAAAAGCCTATGTACTGGTAGGTGAACGCTCCTGACACTGCCCCAATGCCAAATGCCACTAACGGCCATAAGAATTTCAACAATCGAGTTTTAATATTGGGTAATGTACTACCACTCAAGAGGTCAACAACATCAATCACAATTTGCGTCACATTCCCGGTCATAACTGTAGTTGGTGCTAGTTCCGTCCAAACAAGTCGACTTGCCGCGTTCTGAATGCCCATGGCCGCTGCACCAGCAACACCAGCCAGTATCAGCGGAGCTTGGTTTATTCTTTCATAAAATGTCGAAAACAAACCTGATAGCATGAACGCCATCAACAAGAGTAGTTGCAAGACAATGAGAGCGTTTGCTGGTGATCTACCTTTTGATTCAAACCTAATGCTGATTACACGTGCGACTGCCACGGCAAAAATAAAAGCTGGAAATGCAAGAAATTTGAGTAAAACGCCATGACTAGGATGTACTAACTCACTACCTATCAGTACAAAGTTGCCGGTTACATGGGCAGTGAATAGACCGAATAATGCGACAAAACCTAATGTATCGACATAGCCCGCCGTGAATCCAAAGGCAATTCCCAATATGTGTTTATTGGTCATATTTTTTATAGCGTTTATCGATCGAAAATGCGCCAGGTCCAGATAACGCTATGGTAGTGAAAATGATCAGCAATAACCAACCAAACTGTCCTTGAGCAATTGTCCATTCCGGATGTACAACGAACATCGAGATTAGTAACAGAAATATGATAGGCATACAGGCCAAACGAGTGAAAATGCCAGTTGCAATTAGTAACGGACAAATAATCTCTGCGAACAATGCTAAACAAAGTGTTAAGCCACGACCTAAGTGTAGAGGGTCATCTATCTGTACCAACTCAGTATTGAAATGGGTCAGTTTTGGTAGTCCGTGAACAAAAAATAGAATTAAAGAACCAGTTAACCTAAGGAAGAACAAACCGAATTCAGGTTGATCCTCAATATATGATGTTCGCATTAAATCTTCGTTTTTCATAAGATGACTTCTATTTGAATTGGCCAGCTACTAAATAACCAGCTGTCATAGCTACCACCAGCAAAGCACCAACGGGATTGGGTGGCGATGGAGAAGGTATATCGAGCCAACGACAAATTCCACCGATTACAAAGCCCAAGAATGCGCCAATGAGAATATACATATTAAGTCCTATTATTTGCCTCTACATCGCGAAGAGTTTGTCCCTCCAATTTGTTTTTGTGCTTAGTTTCTTGTCTCAAGATAAATCGATCCATTAGCCAATAGCCCAAGCTCATTGAAAGGACCAAAAATGCTCCGCTTAAGACAGGCGGTGCTGGCGATGGTATATCCAATAACTGGCATCCGAATCCCGTCAAGAAAGAGATAACAAGTCCAAAAAATACTTTTAAATAGTACATTCTGCGCTCGACTAGAAAGCAAAACAGCTGCAACCGAGAGTGCCCCAAAATCCAGAAAAATTGGAAACCGGTATATTCGAATTTCTAGCTATTTCGTGTTTATGAGCGTGGATGCTGCATGCACCTTGGCATTGATGAGGTAACGCGTTTTTTTGAACACCTTGGATCGGATTTTCTACTTTTTGATAGCTTCGCGTCACCTTAGATACAGGCGACCAGTCAGGCAAAACGGGGATCGCCTTCGGCGACAGCGGGCCAAATTCCTGTGCTCCGTAGACAATTTTTCCGTCAACGATAGTGAGTATTGATTCGATCTGTTTGATGTTATCTTCTGGAACAATAAAATAGTCGGCGGAAAGAACAGCAAGGTCGGCTAACTGGCCCTCTTTAATTTGTCCCTTTTTTCCTTGCTCGTTCGAAAACCAACTACTGCCTAAAGTCCATAACTCTAGTGCAACGTCGCGTGATAATTGTTGATTTACGTTCGTGAGTCGCATACCTCCAACTGTTTTCCCTGATACCAGCCAGTAAAGTGCGATCCACGGATTGTAACTTGCGACACGGGTCGCGTCAGTCCCAGCGCCCACCGGTACGCCCATCTCGAGCATTTTTGCTATCGGCGGAGTGGCATTTGCCGCTTCCGAGCCATAGCGATCAACGAAATATTCGCCTTGAAAAGCCATTCGATGCTGAATGGCGATGCCGCCACCAAGCTTCTTTACACGCTCAATATTTTGCTCAGAAATTGTTTCCGCGTGGTCAAACATCCAGTGCAATCCATCGAAAGGAATGTCACGATCGACTTTCTCAAAGACATCAAGCATTCGGCTTATCGATTCATTGTAGGTTGCGTGTAGGCGGAAAGGCCATCGTTGGCTAACCAAATGTCGCACGACATTTTCTAGCTGAATCTCCATATCTGAACTCAATTCAGGTCGTGGCTCAAGGAAATCTTCAAAATCCGCAGCAGAAAATACCAACATTTCACCAGCTCCGTTATGACGGTAAAAGTCACTTCCCTCGCCGGGTTTAATCAACTCTGTCCAACGTTTGAAATCACCAAGTTCTTGCCCCTTATTCTGCGTGAATAGATTGTAAGCAACGCGTATTGTCAACTGCTGTTCCTTAGCAAGTTGCTCGATAATCTCATAGTCATCTGGATAATTCTGAAAGCCACCACCCGCATCAATCGCACTGGTAACACCTAACCGATTTAGTTCGCGCATAAACTGACGTGTAGAGTTAACCTGCATTTCAAGAGGAAGTTTTGGACCTTTAGCAAGGGTTGCGTAAAGTATCATCGCATTCGGTTTCGCGATTAACATACCAGTCGGATTGCCAGCAGAGTCGCGCTGAATTTCTCCACCTGGCGGGTTAGGCGTCTCTTTGGAATAACCAACAGCTCTTAACGCGGCGCGATTTAGTAGTGCCCGATCATAGAGGTGTAAGATAAACACTGGGGTATCTGGTGCAACTGAATTGATCTCGTCTAAAGTGGGCATGCGCCTTTCCGCAAATTGGAATTCGCTCCACCCACCAACTACTCGGACCCATTGAGGATGCGGAGTACGCTGAGCCTGTTCTTTCAACATTCTCAGTGCATCTGCCAATGAGGGGACGCCCTCCCATCGCAACTCGAGATTGTAGTTTAGACCACCTCGAATCAAATGAATATGGGAATCATTTAGGCCTGGAATAACAGTACGCTTCTGTAGATCAATTATTTTTGTGTTGTTGGTCTTGAAGCGCATAACGCTCTCTAAGTCACCTACAGCCAAGAACTTCCCATCCTTAATTGCCACTGCTTTTGCAATTGGACGACTGCGATCAACCGTATGAAAACGTCCGTTGTAAAGTATTAAATCTGCATGCATGGAACGCCCTCTCAGAATTTTGACAATTCAGCCGATAAACTACGCTTTGATGAGCCTGAACGTGAAACCAGGGTGATTTTTTTACAAATTTTCAAACTATGGTAAGTGTGTTTTCTATTGAAGCCATCTCAGAAATTTCGGGTTTAAAGGTTGATTTCACCGCGATGTATCAAATCACTTCTTCTTGCTGCCTTAGAAATAGAAATTTTCGCAACCTAGTACAAGACGCTCTGTCGCAATTCGTTTTTTCAACGTAAGAATAGTTAAGCGCGAACATAGTCGCGCTTAACACCATCCAATTACTTTATCCTTTTCTTAACGCAAGTTTGAAGAAAAGGATAAAAAAAGGAATGTAACTTCTATTCGCCTTCGTGCGCACCAAACATAGCTCCAGCGTAGATCATTCCGAGACCATAGGCACCACCATTTGCAACGGCAATTTCGGCAACACCGTTATATGTTTCCTTACGTGCCCAGTCTCGCTGTAGCTCCAACAAGTATTGCAAGGATGTCATTGGGACAGCACCCGCTTGTACCATACGATCCATTGCACGCCCATGAGCCTCATCGCTCACATCTCCGCAGGCGTCAGCAATAATATAGACTTCAAATCCTTGATCGATCGCTGAGAGCGCTGGACCCACGATGCAAACACTAGTCCACAACCCAGCGAGCACAATACGTGGTTTACCGATTTGATTTACCACATCAGTGACATTCTTATCCTCCCAGCAATTCATCGTACTCCGATCAATCACCGAGGCATTTGGAAAAACTGATTTAATTTCACCAAATATAGGCCCAGAAAACGTCTTTTCGGCAACGGTCGTCAGAATCGTCGAAACATTAAATAGTGAAGCCGACTTGCTAATGAGCGCGGCGTTATTTCGAAGCATTATGGCGTCTATTGACTTCGTCGCGAATGCCATCTGAGACTGATGGTCGATAAGTATTAAAGTATGATCTTGACTATGAAGCAATTGTTTGCCAGGTTTCGGAAATGCAGTCGTCATAAAAACTCCCATGTTAAAAGTTAGGTACGTAAGTAAATATTGCAAAAACTAGGAACGATCTATACGTCCGTAGGCAACAAAACCAGCCAATGTAGCAAGGAAGGCAGCTGGCAAGGGATTGCCACCAATGACAAATAGATGTGTCACAAAAGCGCCTACCATAGTCAAAGCAAGCACAATTGAAGCATAAGGAACAAGGCGTGGAACTAATAAGGCAGCGCCACCAAATAGCTCGATCGATCCAGTTACATAGCGAAACCATTGGCCGACGCCAATCTGATCGAATAGCGCCACCATTTGCTCGACTCCTGCTACCTTGGCACCACCTGCAGCAAAAAAGGCTAGAGCAAGCAAGACTTGAATCAGCCACAACACTATATTTAGATTACGGCCGACATTTGATTGTTTCAACGGAAGTTTGAACATTTATAAATTACCTTTTTAATTTCTCTTAATGATTGATTAAAACTTGATGCCGATGTTAAACAGGTTTTACGTTGTTGCGGAGACATTCTTTACGATTTAATACAAACGAACAAGTCTTCTAATGGAACGCATCGATCCATATTTGGAACGGTAATGTTTCCAATTTGCATGCTAATATTTTCGATATCAATTTTTTCCGCAGATGACTTTCAAAAGCAAACATCATGGCTTTTTACGACCTTAATCAAATTAGCATTTTTGTTGCAGTCGTTGAACAGAAAGGTGTTCGTGCAGCGGCAGAGAAACTCGGGTTGGCACAATCGAGCGTCAGCAGAGCGGTTGCAGCGTTAGAGAGTCGGCTAGGTTCGAGGCTATTTGAACGCTCGGCGCGAGCGTTTCGTGTTACTGAAGAAGGTCTCCTTTACTATCAACGGTGCAGCGTTGCCTTAAGCGGTATAGTAGAGGCAGACAGGTTGTTACGAAATCGTCGCGAAGATCTATGTGGCACGCTTAGGATTAGTGCCCCAGCAGTGTTCGGCAAATATCTTATGAGCAGCATAGTCAGCGCGTTCCTTGAGAGCCACCCGAAGGCACATCTTCATATAGAAATGAGCGACCATCTAGTGGATATGGTTCCAGATGGCGTTGATTTTTGTATCAGATTGGGATCGGTGGTTTTAGACACCAATTTAGTCTCATTTGTATTGGCTCGTCCTATTGCAGGCTTGTATGCCAGCGCCGCTTACTTGAAAGAGCATGGGGTACCAAGTACCCCAGAAGAACTCAAAAAACACATTACGCTTAATTTGGGTCCGGCTGGCAGAAAAGCAAAATGGTCTCTAAAAAATATCGAAAAAACCGCAGTAATATCGCTTGAGCCGATTCTTCACACTAATGACATTTCCACTTTGTTAAATGCAGCAACGCAAGGGCTGGGTATCTGTCTGGTGCCTCATTTCGTCTGCAAGCAGGAAAATCTGTCAGATCTATTAATTCAAGTACTGCCCGCTTGGGAGCATGAAGCGATCGAAGTGCGCGCACTATACCCATCCCGGAATAGTGTGACGCCTCTTCTTCGCGCTTTCATTGATTTTTTAGTCGAGCGCACACCCGTGGTGTTAAACATCGGCAAATCAAGTCAAATTATCGACAATTAAGGTCTACTAATTGATGCAAAATCGACATAAACGTGTGCAGATTCTGAGTCGTTTTCCAAAAAACAATTCCCGATATTACGTTACAAACTCAATTTTAAATTCATTAAATTCACCCATAAAACGACTTTTCCACGTCAAATGTTTGGTAATCCCCCCAGCAAATAATCGGACTTATAAGTAGAATTTTCTAAATTTGATTTTTAGAGGTTT
>CANHZI010000210.1 GCA_947464955.1 Oxalobacteraceae bacterium | reverse complement strand
TGCAGAGAAGGCGAAACGCATCAGTCAGCAAACGATGGATTTGTCACAGTATCTAATGCAGTTTAGCGCGCGCCTGATTGAACTATGTGGTGGAAAAATTGAAGATAAATTGACTTGGCATGCACCGTGTACCTTGCAACATGGTCTGCAAGCAGGAAATCTACCCTCAGAGCTTTTACGTAGTCTGGGCGCCGAGGTGAAAAGCTGCGCGCAGGCCCATTTGTGCTGCGGCTCAGCAGGAACTTTCTCTGTCACACAAGCGCCGATTTCACTTCAACTGCGCGATCAGAAGTTGCGTGATCTTGAACAATGTGAAGGCGATAAAATCATCTCCGCCAATATGGCTTGTCAGTTACATTTGCAGGGAGGTACCACCACGCCAGTACAACATTGGATCTTGGTGATCGATGAAGTGCTAAGCTCGTCGACAAGCGACGCTAAGCAATCTGAATCCGCCTAGCCTAAACATTGCAAACGACTCAAATGACGATGCAAATAAGTCGAAACAATTTCGCGTATTTCGCATAAAAAAAATCGCCACACTCTGACGAGGATGGCGACTCAAAGTGTTGATAAACAAAGCCGTGTTAGCTGCGTTCATCACACCCCAAAACTCGAATTGAGTGGGCTTAACGACGGGAGGAGGTCTATCGTCAAGCCCAAGGGGTCTTGCTTAGAAGCGGTAGCCGAAGCCAACGCCAACCAACAATGGATCCACTTTCACTGCACTAACTTTTGCACCGCTGATTTTTACATCGCTACGGATCTGTACTTTTTTCACGTCGATGTTGAAAGACCAGTTTTTGTCGATTTTAAAGTCAACGCCAGCTTGCAAAGACAAGCCAAAGCTATTGCTTTCCAAACCGCCCTTGCCGCCTAACAAATTCACAGCAGAGATGTTGGTGTAATTCACGCCTGCACCGAGGTAAGGATTAACGTCAGTTGTTGGCGCAAAATGGTATTGCAAAGACAAAGTTGGTGGCAAGTGTTTGAATGTACCGATGTCTGCACCGTCCAAATACACAGTGTGTTTTTGTGGGTAAGTCAAAATCAATTCCGCTGCGATGTTTGGTGTAACGAAGTAAGAAACGTCGAATTCAGGGATCGTTTTTTTGCTTACCGTGATACGGTCTGCAGCACCTGCGCCGCCAACTGGATCAGAACCATTTGCTGGGCTGATATTGACTACACGGCCGCGTAACAACCATGTGCCTTCTTGTGCCATTGCTTGTGTACTGATAGTGCCGATGGCTGCCAAAGAGAGAGCGATTACGATCTTTTTCATTTTGTATTTCCTTTGTGTTGAACGACTTAATATTTAAAACGGGTAACCAATGTTGATGGAGGCAGTGTAGTTGCGCACTGCACCATTCGTGTTGAGCTAGATCAAGCGAAGAGACCACTTGTATTGCGAATGCAGCATTGGGTTTGCGCTATCTCAAAGGATTTTCATGAGCAAGAAAAAAGCCGCGAAACTCGCGGCTTGTTGGCTGTGATCGATAGGCAGTTTAGCTATCGGCCACCTTGTTGGCCTTAGACGATTATAGTTTTTTGACGACGACACAGCCTATCGAGTAACCGGCGCCAAAGGAGCAAATAACACCGATCGCATCTTTATTCAAATCATCCTGATGCTTATGGAAGGCAATGATAGAGCCAGCCGAAGACGTGTTGGCGTAAGTATCGAGGATCGTCGGTGATTCTTCTGGCGTCGCATCACGGCCCAAGATCAGGCGCGCGATCAATAAATTCATATTTAAGTTGGCTTGATGTAGCCAAAAACGCTGAATGGTGTCGATTCCGAGTCCAGCTGCTTGTACCGTATTGGTAATCGTTTCAGCGGCCATTGGGCATACTTCTTTAAATACCTTGCGGCCCTGTTGGCGGAATAGCTTGTCTGGCGCACCGATCCCGCTTTCATCAGCGCGGTTGAGGAAACCGAAGTTATTTCGAATATTGTTAGAGAACTGCGTTTTCAGTTTCATGCCGAGGATGGCGAATTGGTGTTGTGAGGTCGCCAAATCTGCACGTTCTAAGACAATCGCTGTACAGGCATCACCAAAAATAAAATGGCTGTCACGATCGCGCCAGTTCAAATGTCCACTGGTAATTTCTGGGTTGACGACGAGTACGGCTCGCGCTTGACCGCTCTGAATTGCACTCATCGCAGCTTGGATACCAAACGTAGCAGAAGAGCAGGCTACATTCATATCGTAGCCATAGCCATCAATACCCAAGGCGTTTTGAATTTCCACAGCCATGGCCGGATAGCCGCGTTGCATATTCGACGCAGCACAGATCACCGCGTCAATGTCCGCTGCCGTTTTGCCCGCACGCTCTAAAGCTTGTTTGGACGCGGCAACAGCCATTTCGCACATAATCGATTGTTCATCGTCACTGCGCTCAGGGATGCGAGGCACCATGCGATTCACATCGAGCACGCCATCTTTATTCATGACATAGCGCGACTTGATGCCGGATGCCTTCTCGACAAAGGCGACACTTGACGGCTCTAGCGCTGTGACTTCGCCATTGGCGATGGCGGCCGCATTGGCAATGTTGAACTGTTCAACATAGGCATTAAAGCTAGCGATCAGTTCTTCGTTTGAAATGGATTGTTGTGGCGTGTACAAACCTGTGCCGCTGATGACGACTTGATTCATCTGGGATTCCTCGGGTGGAGAGATAATTGATCAGGAAAGCTTATCATTGCGGGAGGAATCTGAGTTCAAATTCCGACTGGCAAGTGCTAGGCTTTCTGTATGTGACTTCTTTTGGCCACACTTAGCACCACAATTCTACACAATTGCTACTTCTGACAAGCAATTTAGACCGGATTTAGAAGGATTTTTCAAACCCGTCTTCTGTCCATCTTCAAACCGCCAAATAACGTCCTGGCCGATGGTTGAGCATGATGGCAAGGTTTAAGACGATAGCACCGAGCACAGAGGCGATCATGGCAATCGGACTGACGATAAAGTAAGAGGCGAGGACGATACCAATATCCATGCCCATTTGTAGTTTGCCAGCGCGTATCCCATGTTTGTCTTGTAAGTACAAGGTCAGAATATTGATGCCGCCAAGGCTCGCTTGATGGCGAAACAAGACTATGAAACCAACGCCCATCAAGGAGCCGCCTATGATCGCAACGTAAAACGGCGTGATTTCGCTCAGATGGATCATCTGTGGATGCAGACTAGAAAATGCCGAGACCAAGGCCACCGAGCAAAAGGTCTTCAACGTGAATTTCCATCCCATGCGCTGCCAAGCAAACCAATAAAATGGCAGGTTGATGACGAAAAAGACAAGCCCGAAACTGATGCCGCTGACGTAGTGAATGAGGAAAGCTAAACCAGCAGTACCACCGGTGAAGAGCCCAGCTTGCTTAAACATGGCGACACCCAAAGACACCAACAGGGTGCCCGTTAAAATCGCGAGTATGTCTTCGAGCAAATTGTGGGGAACAACTTGGGGTATGGCTGGCATCGTTGTACTCATGGCGCTTGGTTTGGCTGAAATGAGCCAAATCGTCGGTGGTTGGCTTGAATGTGGACATTGTAGATCGAGGTGTGACGGAGTGTGCACTCGCATTGGCAAAATTGACGTAAGCCTTGATACTGCTCAATGAGCTTTGCCTTGATCAAATAAAAAAGGCTTGTTTTATTGCTATGTCGTCCACGACCTTTCGCATCCATGTTTGCAAAAAAGAAAATCGCCGAGCTTCTTAAGCGAATCGTCGGCGATAGTGGGTGAGGTGGCGGGCTGCGCGCCCTTGCGCCATGTGCGACTAAGACTTTAGGTTCTTGAGTTGATCTTCTGCATCACTACGCATTTTTTTGGGTAATTCGGGTCGCATGCTGATGGATTTCTCGAAGTTACTGATGGCTTTTGCTTTCTCACCTGTGGCCTGTTGCGCTTTAGCGAGGCGGTAGTGTGCCGCTGCATTGGCATCGATGCTGATCGCTTTTTCGAAATGTGGGATAGCCTCTTTCTGTTTGCCCTGTTCTTGTAGATTCTTCCCTAAACCGAAGCTGCCGATGGCAGAATCTGGATAGCGTTGAGCGGCTTCGGTAAAGACTTTCTCCGCATCGGCAAATTTTTTCTCATTGATCAGCACGTGGCCAACGTTGGAAAGTACGCTACGGTGTATTTTGGCCAGTTCTTCATTGCCATTGGCATTCACGGCCAGAGCACTGGTCATCGCGCGTTGGTAATTGTCGTCAGCCAAATCCAAATTCGCTTGGAATAAGGCACCTGCTGCGGGGCTTACTTTGATGGTATCAACGATCAAATCTTTTGCTTTAGACGTGCCACCACCGACAAAACTTGGGGCCTGTAGGTAAAACTGTAGCAGCGAACCGCGCGCACTAAAGTTGCTTGGGTTTAGCTCGACAGCTTTTTTGAACGCATCTTTGATCTTGCCGACATAACCCATGGCTGACATCACACCTGCTCTTTGTGCCTTGGTTCCAAGAACATTGCCTAAAGCTTCGTGACATTCAGAATTTTTTGGGTTGGCATTGATACATTGTTCGGCAATTTTTGTCGCTTCATCTAGGCGGCTTTCTTTTCCTTCGATCAGGATCAGATCTGTTTTTGCCACCAGAGCGTCGGCATAATTCGGTTCTACAGCGAGTTTTGCACTGATCGCTTTTTCAACTTCACTATATTTTTTTGCCTTCAGTAAGGGCTCATATTCGTGTGCGTTGGCGGCCGAAACCAAGTTCAGGGCCAATAAGCCTGCAATGAGAGCGGATGTATTCTTCATGAAAATTCCTTCGATAGGGCGATTTCTGGTTGAGGACGTGTAGTGTCACTTTTGCATCAACGCGAGTCAACGCGTTTGCGATGACATGCGAGCAAAATGGAATGAAATGCCGCGATTGAAGAACCAAATGCGTTCCCAGTAATTAGAAAGCAGTGAAGGCGAGAGTGCCGTGTAGAAGAGACATGTTACGGAATTGTCTTAATTATCGGGTAAAGTAGAGGTCTGTGTGTTTCTTGTGAGTTGCTCGTTGGATAATATATTGTTGATTTTTGCCGCTTTTTTCTTGGTTGTCCTCAATGGCTTTTTTGTGGCAGCTGAGTTCGGACTGGTTAAACTTCGTCAAACCCGTGTGCGCAGTATCGCTAAGGTAAGCGGCTTGCGCGGTAGATTACTGGCAATAGTTCATAGAAATCTAGATTCATATTTATCGGCGTGCCAATTGGGGATTACCCTAGCATCGCTGGGCTTAGGTTGGATTGGTGAGCCCGCTTTCGCTCGAGTCTTAGAGCCCTTGCTTGTCGGAATCGGTGTGCAATCGGATAAGTTGGTGCACGGGATTTCGTTTTTCTTCGCTTTTTTTGTTATTTCCTTTTTGCATATTGTTGTTGGCGAACTCGCGCCAAAGTCAATGGCGATTCGTATGCCAGAGCGTGTGTCGCTATGGACAGCACCCGCGCTGTATTTGTTTTATTGGGTGATGTTTCCAGCAATCTGGGTGCTGAACAAAAGCGCTAATAAAGTATTGTCTTGGTTGGGACTCGATGCGAGTCATGGCAGCGATGCCCATTATTCGCCTGAAGAACTCAAAATGATCTTACGTGGCAGCCATGCCAGTAAAAAGCTGACGCCCGATGAGTGGAGCATTATGGCGCAGATGCTGGACTTTGGCGATCTTGAAATCTCAGACCTGATGCGCCCATTTAGTGAAGTGGTCGCGATGTACAAGGATGCTAGTCTTGAAGAAAATATGGCGACTGCAGCGCGGAATCGATTTAGTCGCTACCCTTATATTGATAGTGATGGCGAGACTGTACTGGGTACCTTGCACCTCAAAGACCTCTTCTTAGCCCAGCAAAGTGGGAAGTCTTTGACCGACTTGGGTAAGCATCTCCGTCATGTTGAGTACGTGCCACCGAACATGCCTGCATTGGAGTTGTTCCGTCGTTTTCGCAAGGGCGCACCCCATTTCGCTATGGTTGGTTATCGTGATGCTAAACCAGTTGGTTTCCTGACTTTGGATAATCTATTGAGCGCATTAGTGGGACAGATTCGTGATGAATTCCGTCAAAATGACAATGATTGGACCTTGCTCGACGATGGTACTTTGATCGGTAAGGGGAGTTTGCCGCTGTTCACCTTAGGCATTGCACTGGGCATTGATCTCGACAGTGAAGAGGTGGAGTCCATTGGTGGTCTCATTATGCATGCCTTGGGGGATTTGCCTGAAGAAGGTCAAAAAATCACCTTTCCACAGTTTGATGCGGTGGTGAAAAAAATGAATGGGCCGCGTATTTTGTTGGTGCGCATTCATCCCAAAATTGATTTGGAAGAAAATGATGGCTGATGCATGCGAGTCAGCGAGATCTTCCTTTGATTTAAGTATTTAGTTCGTATTAAATTGATATTTGATCTGTATTAGCTCATACCCGATCTGACAGTTACCAGTTTTTCTAGGGTGTCTGTCAGATTAGATTTGAGTCAAATTCTTTTCAACCCAAATCAATTTCCCTTCAAGCAAAGTATCCATTGGCGTTCTGCC
>CANHZI010000209.1 GCA_947464955.1 Oxalobacteraceae bacterium | reverse complement strand
TCAATCCAGATACCTAATGACTTATCAACATGCAAAACCATGTCGAGCAACTGCATCAAATCCATATGACTCCTAATCGTTTTGGCGGGTGTGTAT
The DNA here is from genome assembly GCA_947464955.1 of Oxalobacteraceae bacterium. Classification (GTDB taxonomy): domain Bacteria; phylum Pseudomonadota; class Gammaproteobacteria; order Burkholderiales; family Burkholderiaceae_D; genus Undibacterium. Next base: position 6,438 of record CANHZI010000209.1, on the reverse strand, counting down.
GAGTGAAAATGGCCGACTTCAAAAGACGAAATGTCACTGAAGAAAGTACACCACAGGCTCACAGCGCGACATCATACACTAAGACTTCACGGGTATAATGACAGCATGACTACCAATACTTCAAATCATACTGAAGGGTACCGCCCGATCCAGGCCCTGCCCGATCATTTGATCTCCCAAATCGCCGCTGGCGAAGTGGTTGAGCGCCCCTCAGCAGTAGTAAAAGAACTACTCGAAAATGCATTAGATGCGGGCTCTAGCCAAATTACGATTCGGCTCGAGGAAGGCGGCGTTAAACGCATTGCTATCATCGACAATGGCCGCGGCATTCCGCCCGATCAATTGCCGCTAGCGCTGCAACGCCATGCGACGTCAAAGATTGCAACGCTGGAAGAACTTGAAAACGTGGCGACCTTGGGTTTCCGTGGTGAAGCTTTAGCATCGATTTCATCCGTGGCGGTATTGACCGTGACCACCCGTACGGCAGACGCACCGCATGCCTGGCAAATCGAAAATGGCAAGATCACGCCAGCCTCTGGTGGCCAAGGTACGACGGTCGATGTACAAGATTTGTACTACAACACCCCCGCGCGCCGTAAATTTTTGAAGTCAGAACAAACTGAGTTTGGACATTGCGCTGAAGTCGTACGCCGCATCGCCTTAGCGCGACCCGACGTTTCGTTTTCGCTGTCACACAATGGCAAAACCGTCGATCATTGGAATGTCAGTGCTTTCGATAAGCGTAGCGCCAGCATTCTTGGTGAGGCTTTTTCCAGTGCTCGTTTAGCGATTGACGAGAGCGCAGGTCCTTTGCGTCTGCATGGCTTTATTGGGCTGCCGACCGCCTCCAAAGGCCGCGCCGATGCCCAATACTTTTATGTGAACGGCCGTTTTGTCCGCGACAAATTGTTGACGCATGCCGTGCGCACTGCTTATCAAGATGTCTTGCATGGTGACCGCTATCCATCTTATGTCATCGCTTTAGATCTTGACCCAGCCTTAGTCGATGTCAATGTACACCCTTCTAAAATTGAAGTGCGTTTCCGTGACAGTCGCTCGGTACATCAATTTGTATTTCATGCGATCAACCGCGCCTTAGCACAGACTTCGGCCACTGCTTTCGGCACGGTGCCGGGCCCTGCCACTGCCATCATTGGCGACAGCAATCTAAATGAATCTGGCACCAGCCGTGGTCGTTTGCCTTGGATAGGCGGCGAGCAAACAAGTTTCTCTGCTCAGTTTGCTACTCCCGTTTCAGGTAGCAGCCTGGATCAACGCAGTGTCAGCGGTATCGACTACAGCTTCATGCAGCAGCGCGCCCAAGCCGCTGGTGTGGCGCAGTCAACCGAAAGTTATGGCGCGCTTTTTGCAAATGCAGGCAACACCAATACGAGCTTCAAAGAGTCCGCGCTGCCAAATGACGATCACCCACTCGGTTTCGCATTGGCGCAGCTGCACGGCATTTATGTCCTTGCGCAAAACAGCAAAGGTTTAGTACTCGTCGATATGCATGCAGCGCATGAACGCATCCTCTACGAAGACTTAAAGAATGCGCTCGACGAAGACAATATGCCTGTGCAGTCATTGTTGATTCCAATCACCTTTCATGCCGATGGTGTGGAAGTCGGTACCGCAGAAGAGAATCAAGATATTTTAAAATCGCTCGGCTTTGATATCGCTGCGATTTCACCAACGACCTTGGCCGTACGTGCGGTTCCCGCCTTGCTCAAAAACGCCGACGCACAATCCTTGGCACGCGATGTTTTGCGTGAAGTAAGAGAATTCGGTGGCTCGCGGGTGTTGATTGATAGACGCAATGAATTACTCGGCACCCTCGCTTGCCATACGGCAGTGCGTGCCAATCGTAGCTTGACCATCGTAGAAATGAACGCCCTGCTGCGCCAGATGGAAATAACTGAACGCTCTGACCAATGTAATCATGGTCGTCCGACTTGGGTGCAATTAGGTTTGAATGACTTAGACAAGATGTTCATGCGAGGTCAGTAGTGAGGCCAGCAAACCACTGGCTCGAATAACTTGCAGTGCAATTCAAAAACGCATTCAACTAACATCACTTTAACTTCATTTGTTCTAACACCATGTCACACAAAAAAGTCATCGCCATTATGGGACCTACTGCTTCGGGCAAAACCGCAGCAGCGTTGGCGATTGCACGCGAGATTCCAGCAGAAATTATCTCGGTCGACTCCGCACTCGTTTATCGTGACATGAATATCGGCACAGCCAAACCCAATGCCGAAGAACTGGCAGCAGCACCTCATCATCTGATCGACATTATCGACCCCAGCGAGGCGTATTCCGTTGCTCAATTTTTGAACGATAGTGCAAGACTCGTCGAAGAAATTCGTGCGCGCGGCAAGTTACCGATCTTGGTTGGCGGCACCATGATGTACTACAAAGCGCTCATGAATGGCATCGATGATCTGCCACCCGCAGACGCCACGATTCGCGCACAACTCGACACCGATATGGCAGTGATTGGCGCACCAGGGCTCCACGCGAGACTAAAAGAAGTTGACCCAACAACGGCAGCACGCTTACAAGCCAATGACAGCCAACGCATTCAACGTGCCTTAGAAATCTATATGTTGACCGGCAAAGCTATGTCTTCATTGATCGCACAACAGCCTCGCGCTGCCATGCCGTTTGAAATGACGTCCTTATCCTTAGAGCCAAGTGACCGTAGCGTCTTACATGAACGCATCGCCAAACGATTCGACATCATGCTCGATCAAGGTTTCTTGGACGAAGTGCGTCAACTCAAACAAAGACCAGATCTCAACCCTGAGCTGCCGTCAATTCGTTGCGTAGGCTATCGCCAAGCTTGGGATTACCTCGATGGCAGCATCAGCTATGAAGAAATGCGTGAACGAGGCATCATCGCCACCCGCCAGCTCGCCAAACGTCAATTGACCTGGCTACGCTCCATCCCTGAGCGCAACATCATCGACTGCAATAGCAGCAATGCAACGGGACAAATTTTGCAGCACAGCTTAGCTTAATTGCAAGTTCAACGCGCTTGTATTTGCTTGCCTGAACATCCGCCATCAAGGAAAAATAGTCAAAACTAAGCGAAACTAAGCGAAGTTAAAGGCTTTTACCGAAGCCAAAATCTATTTTCACCAAGTTCCTTGACGCATCAACCCCAAGCTGGCATAATCTTGGGCTTCTTGGTGATATAGCTCAGTTGGTTAGAGCACAGCACTCATAATGCTGGGGTCGGTGGTTCAAGTCCACCTATCACCACCAGAATTTCGTTCTAGGACATCCGAAAACGTACACGAAACCCGCTTCTAGCCTAGTGCTCAAGCGGGTTTTTTGTTTCCTAAGCGTTTTTAAGGTTTGTAGACATCCAGTTTCTTTGTTGGTACATTTGTTGGTAGTTTCTGATACCAACAACCTAGGTACCAACAAAACATGCCAAAACTTGCCAAACCGCTCACAGAAACACAGGTTAAAAACGCCAAAACCACTGGCAAACCCATTAAATTGTCGGACGGTGGCGGGCTTTTCTTGCTGGTCAATCCAGACGGCACAAAGTATTGGCGCATGGCATATCGCTTTGGCGGCAAGCAAAAACTCCTAGCTTTTGGCAAGTATGGCAAAAATGATGTGTCACTAGCAGAAGCGCGAGCAAAACGCGACGAAGCCAGAAAACTACTAGCCGATGACATCGACCCAGCTCAAGCCAAGCGCATCGAAAAGATTACCAAAGCGACCAACAACGCCAACACCTTTGAAGCTATTGCACGTGCGTGGCACACCAACAAAGCGGCGACTTGGCAAGAGCGCACCGCTTCCAATGTTCTGCACCGCTTAGAGAAAGACGTTTTCCCTTTGATCGGGAATATGCCTATTACTGACATCAAGCCACCTATCATGCTTGATCTTCTCAGGCAGATAGAAAAGCGCGGCGCGGTAGATATGGCGAAACGGCAAGCCCAAGTCTGTGGACAAATATTTCGTTTTGCAATTGCCGAAGGTAAATCGGAGCTTGACCCAGTACCAAGCCTACGTGGCGCACTCAAGGCAACTGCAAAGGGGCACCACGCAGCGATCACACCAGACGAGCTACCCGCCTTCATACGCGCCTTTGAGCAAATCGAAGGGCGCATGTATGTACCGACCAAAGTCATGTTTCGACTAATGATGCTCACTTTCGTGCGAACCAGCGAATTAACCACAACCGAGTGGAAAGAAATCGACCTTGAAAACGAACAATGGATAATTCCATGGCAGCGCATGAAGATGGGCAAGAAGAAGCTCAACCCGCGCAAAGTCGACCATCATGTTTTCCTACCGCGCCAAGGTTGGGAACTATTACGCGAGTTACATGTGATCACAGGCAATAACAAATATTTATTTCCAAACCTACGCGATCACGAACAACCCGCAACCAACTTTGGCATTTTGGCAGCAGTAAAGCGCATGGGTTACAAAGGCAAGATGACAGGACACGGGTTTCGATCCTTAGCCATGGGCGTGATTAAAGAGCGCCTTGGCTATCGCCATGAAGTCGTCGACCGCCAACTAGCCCACGCATCAGGCGACACCTATGGCGAAGCCTACGACCGCGCCCAGTTCCTAGATGAGCGAAAAATCATGATGCAACAGTACGCCGATTACTTGGAAACAGTAGCTAGCAGTAAAGTCATAGCAGGTAAATTTGGGAAAATTAAATGAAAACTTTCAATAGCAAATACTTCCAGAATATCGACCCCATAAACATTTACACCTTCATGTCGGACACATTACCGATTCATGAATTCAAGGCCAAGGCTTACAACCAATTCGTATTTGAGGGGTGGGAGGCTCTGCTCGATAAAGTCGAAAACGACAATCTAATACAGCAAGACGACTGCGAATCTTCAAATAGCGAGAATATCGAACTGCCAAAGGTCAATGATCCAAATTACAGTTTAAAGTTAGAGCAAAGATTAACCCAGATGAACGCCAAAGATCAGTTAGAAATTGACGATCTTGATGCTCTTGTCGATGTAGGGATTACACATTCAAACTTACAACTTTCTGCATTTAGAAAAGGGATTCTGGACACAAATAAAATGTTGCCTCCCCTCGAAAAAATTAGCCACACCTACAATGATGCAAAATATTCATTGAACACCACATATTGGTTCCTTGAATGGGAAAGGGAATATTTTAACTCTGAAGGCCAGGAGTTTTCTTTGACATTACCATCAGGTCGTATTGCGGACATAGTAAATCTAAATGGTGCCATGACTTTGTTCGCTTTAGAACAAGCTACATCTTCCGCACTGAGAAACGAAACTTGGGCGACATCAAACTTACTTCTAATCGCAGCAGAAGTCCTTTCTCGAACTGAAAGGCTACTGTCGAATGAGTACGATTATGTGTCGGCTTCAAGATTAGCAAAAAAGCGCGCACAGGCTCGACACAAGAAAACATACGCGATCCAAAACTATGCAATCGAACAAGCAAATATTATCTTGAAAGATCACCCAACCTACAATACAAGTCAAATCTTCAAGATTATTTTTCCATCAGTTCAAAAATTCGCAAAAGATATAGGACAACCGTTTCTAGAACGCGGACAGAAAACTGTCTATGAATGGTTATTAGAGAACAAAAACACCCCGTCTACGATGCAGACGTAGTACGTCCACTAAGCACACGTAATATTCTGATCAAAAAAAACTACCTAGACTCTCTTCATACCGCATCAATCCAGCGGGGATCACAGAAGAGAGCTATATGCAGACGAAAACAATCATCCGCCTACCGCAAGTAAAACAGCGCACAGGATTATCACGCAGCACAATCTATTCCCTAATCAAAGATGGGCGATTCAAAGCACCTATCAGCCTCGGCGCACGTGCCGTGGGCTGGCTCGAAAGCGATGTCTCCGAGTTCATCGAAGAACGTATAAAAGCATCACGCAAAAGCGCATAAGAGGGAAATCATGGTCAAAAAAGATAACCCCAGCTTTCGCAAAGAGGTACTAGAAAAGATTCGCATCAAGCATCGTGGCAATGACGTTGGAACGCAATGCAATCGCATGTTGGAAGCAATGCAAACCCTAGGCAGCATTTCCACCATTGAAGCACACCGCTATCTCGACATACTTCACCCACCAGCACGCAAGCTCAACCTTTTGCAGCATGGGCATATCGTCGAACTGATCTGGGTACATGAGCCTAGCGATTGTGGCGAAATTCACCGTGTAGGCAAGTATGTGTATATGGGAAAAACATCCTATCCATTATTTGACAATCTCAATGACGGTGAAACTGAGCTTCCCTCGATAATTAGTTCACCATCAGGTGAATGTCATGCAGCGAGATTCTCTTGATTTTGTTTCTTCATCCAGTCTTCCAGATATTGAACTGGAGAGCGGTAACCTAATGTCGAATGCTGCCGCGTTCGATTATAAAACAC